>NZ_JBFUKD010000060.1:0-9968 GCF_056401005.1 Microvirga sp. P4_G7
CAACACCACTATGACGGTGTTGCGTAGGGCGCGCCAGAAATAGGGATCGCTCAGGACTTTGGCATAGTTGGCAAGGCCAACGAATACGGGTTGCTGTCCGAACGACGATTCCGTCAAGCTAAGCCAGAAGACGTAAATCGCCGGAATGAAGATGATGGCTCCGATCAGGGCGTGAACGGGCGAGATCAGCCAGAATGCTGGCCAGGGAGCCGCTCGGCGATTGGTCGGCTGGTCAGTCGCGATCATGCGGGACAGCACTCGATCTCGGCTCGGCACTGCCGTTCAAATGTGTCCATTGCTACCGATCGATCCTCTGACGGGTGAGGCGGCCGCCTCGACGGCCGGCCCACCACCGATCCTTCAATGTAGTAAAAATAAAAAATCATTCCATTGCAAGTCAGTTTTTGGTTGATTGAGTCGTGAAATTGTAACTAATCTACAATGGTGCGACATAAGAAACGGTCGCCGGTCCATGCTAAGCTGACGTAGCGTAGCGGTGCATCCGGAAGCAAAAAGACGGCGCGCGCTCGGAGATTGTTCAGATCGGGAGGTATTCACCATGTTCGTGACTAGACGAGGCATTTTGGCCGGCGGTGTAGCCGCGGCGACGTTGCCGGCCCTGGGCGGTCTGGCTCGCGCCGAGGGCAAACAGATCAACGTGTTCGCCCATCGAGTGTTGCAGAACGTTTCGAATGGCACCAAGGGCGGGGACGTAACGCAGGCCTTCACCAAGGCGACGGGCGGCACGGTCAACTGGGTGACCTTCGAGACGGGCCCGTTGCATGACCGTCTCTTCCGAGAAGCATCACTCGGCGAGTCGACGGTCGACGTGGCGTTCATCCTAAATACCTACGCCACACCCCGAGTCGCCTCCCTGTTCCAGCCGCTCGACGCCTACATGGCGAAGGATCCGATAGACGACGTGAAGGATATCTTCCCCGGACTCGTCCAAGGCGTGACGATGGACAACAAACTGTACGCAATGCCATTCCGGCATGCGTCAACGGGCTTGCATTACAACGAAGAGATTTTCGCCGAACGGGGCATCAAGGGTCCACCGCAGACGATGGAAGAACTCGTCGAGGTCGCCAAGAAGTGCACCTATACGCGGGCCGACGGCACGCCTGTCATTGGAATGATTCTCCCAGGTGTCGCATATCCGGAAGTCATCGCCGTGGCGCGCGCTTGGGATGCCGATTTCATTACCCCCGACATGAAAGTCGTGGCCAATTCGAAGGCGATGGTGGCCGCGCTTACGGTCATTCGCGATCTCTACACGGCAKGCGCCATTCCGCGAAATCTCACCGGAATGAAGGCGGAAGATGCGAATACCTGGATGCAGAACGGTCGGGCGGCGATGGCTGCGAGCTCCATGAGCCGCAATGGGCTCTACAACGATCCTGCAAAATCGCAGGTAGCTGGCAAGATCAAGACGACGTTCTTTCCTGTGGCTCAGGAGTTGAAGGGAAAATACGACGTCGCTCCTACGAAGGTCGAGTTCTGGAGCATGGCGATCCCGAACAACTCCAAAAACAAGGATCTCGCTTGGAGCTTCATCAAGTCCATGTCGGCCAAGGAAGCGACGCTGGCGGCTGCGCTCAATGGAAATGGCCCGGTGCGAAATTCAACCTATGACGATCCGCGCATCAAGTCGGAACTTCCTTATTCCGAAGCGGAGCGGAAAGTTCTGAAAGTTTCACGCGTGCCACTGCCGGCCTTCGACAACGCTGCACGTGCTGCCGACTTCTTCAAGGAAGAGGCGGAAGCAGCCGTTCTGGGGATGAAGAGCCCGCAACAGGCGATGGACGATCTCACCGTTCGCGTTCAGAAGCTCATCGGCTGACGAGCGATATCCGATCGATGTCCACGCCCAAATGGACGAGGACATCGCCTTGTTCTGCAATGGCCGGAACACGTCTGCACAACACCGTGCCGCCGGCGGAAAAAAAGATGTCCTCCGGCGGTCGCTCGGGCCGCTCCGGATCGGACAACCGACCGGCAAGATCGCCGGGCTGGACATCGTCGCCAAGCGAGAAGGCTGGTTCGAAAAGACCGCGCCCGGGAGAGCGGACGAAATGCGCGGCATCGATGGCAAAAAGGCGTGTCGTGGCAGTTTCGTCGGGTCGTCCCAAAATGCCCATGTGCGCGAGACAACTTTTGAGACCCGCGCGCGCGATGCGCAGCGTCTCGCGAGTAACGCCCCCCGACCCGCCAAGTTCGGTCGCCATGGCGACGACACCTCTGTCGAGCGCTGTCGCTACCAGCGTGCCGCTGGCCTCTGGACGTCGCACGATTGCGGTTGTCGGAGCTCCGAAGGCCAACAGCAAATCGATGACGCGATCTGCCAAGATCCGATTTTCGGGAAGGCGTCCGAATCYGCACGGTAGATAGTCGAGCGTGCTGCCGCCGCTATGGAAATCCAAAAGGAAATCTGCCTCGGCCAACAAGAGCCGCGTAATTCCTTCAGCGATCTGACTGGTCGGCCCGACATTCGACCGTCCCGGAAACAGACGTGCCAGGTTACCACCGTCGAGCGGGGACGTACGCCGGCCCGCAACCGCTGCAGGAGGATTTGCGCAGGGGACGATGATGACACGTCCGCGGATATCAGAGGGCCGAAGGCTTCGCGCCAATTCCCCGAGAACGATCTGACCCTCGTACTCGTCGCCATGGACGCCACCCGTCAGCAACGCTGTCGGGCCGGGACCATTGTTCACGACGATTACGGGGACGACGATTTGACCGTACGCGGACCTGTCCGTCGACCACGGAAGGCGCATGGCGCCGGAGAACCGTCCGGCTTCGTTCAGGGGGATGTCCAGTTTAGCAAGACCGGTTCCCGCCCCATCGTCGAACTTCATGCCGCTTCACCAGTATTGAATACAGATGCGTGCGTGAAGAGACCAGGCGTTCCGCCGGAATGGAGGAAGGTGATTGATTGGTCGGGTCTGACGAGACCGAGGCGAATGGCAGCAGCGATTCCAGCGAGACCTTTGCCGGTGTAGACCGGATCGAGGACGATACCCTCGGTGCGTCCGGCGAGTCTAACCGCATCGATGCTCGCCGGAGACGGCTTCCCGTAGCCGGGACCGATTTCACTATCGACAATGTCGAAATCGTCCTCATGCAAACGCACATCGAGTGCGAGGTGCGCTGCCGCGTCCGCAGCCGCTCTGACGATCCAGGGCTTCAGCCGTGATGCCGGTTGTTGAGCACTGACGCCGATCAGCCGTGTCGGGCACGACAGATGCTTGAAGCCGAGCGCGAGGCCGGCGAGTGACAGTCCTGAACCACAGACGACAACCATCGCTTCAGGAGGTCCGAAATCGCGGCCGAAATCCTGGATCAACTCGGCGGCGCCCGACATCCATCCAGCGACGGCGACGGGGGCGCTCACGCCTGTCAACTGGACAACATAGGGCGTTCGACCTCGGGAGCGGTAGTCATCGGCGATATCGACCAGCTCATTTTTGATCGTCGGATCCCAAGGATCCGTTGCATTCGTGAATGTGACGGTCGCGCCGAAAATCTGGTCGAGAAGCAGATTGCCGACGAGCGCCGTTCCCGTCGCCGCGCGTAGATGCAGATGACAGGAAAGTCCCAGTTTTGCCGCCGCCCCCGCGAGCGATCGGCAGAAATTGGATTGGCTTGCAGCCGTGGTGACAAGCGTATCCGCGCCACTGGCAATCGCATCCGCCAGAATGAAGTCGAGCTGACGCAACTTATTTCCGCCGAGGGCGTAGCCGGACATGTCTTCACGCTTGATGGCAAGGCGTGCGATGCCGAGCGCGGCGGCGAGTTTCGGGGCGTCCTCGAAGGGCGTCGGAAGTCGGGCGAGGGAAAGGCGGTCGAGCCCCGTCGTCGCGTCCCGAACAATCTGCGTCATTTGTTTGATTCCCGCTGCCCGGCCATCGACTCAGTCACGCCGAATTTTGACACTTTGCGTGACTAGGTAGATTAATTACACTGAGCTGTACGGTCAACAGTCGGCAGTGGAATTGGGCGCTTAGCGGGTTTAATAAAAAGGAATGTAGGTTCGTTAGATTGCATCGATCTGAAAGTAAAAATAAATCAAAATAGGTGTATGCGGGCGCTCTTTCTTTTGTATCCACCTGTCCCTGATGTCGCCAATTGTCTCAATCGAAATTAATGCGATCAGACAAGTGTGCTATGCTATCGTTAAGTTGAGATGTGTGCTCGAAGAGAAAACGGAAAAGCTTGAATGCGCTGCGATGATTGGATTTTTGAGTTCGGAATAAAACTACGTCCGGTGAGTTGCGTCACCGTCCCCGATCGGTGAGGAGCATTGACGATGGGCGAGACCAACAGGTTCCTCGAAACCCTTGCGGCGAAGCGGATCGACCTCTCGCCGTCGGAACGGCGCGTGGCAGACTTCGTCCTCGACAGCCCCGAGCAGGTCATCCGGATGTCGATTGCGAAACTCGCCGACGCGGTCGGCGTCAGTCAGCCGACGGTCCTGCGTTTTGTTCGGGCGCTCGGGCTAGAACGGTATCCTGAGCTCAAGCTGCTCACTGGCCAGAGCATCGTATCGGGTACGCCGTATCTACATAGCGCCGTCGAACCCGAGGATCGGTTGGACAAGATTGTCAGCAAGATCTTCGACTCGAGCATCTACGTCCTTAGTACCGTTCGTCAGTCCGTCGATCAGGCCGCCTTGGCACGAGTGATCGCGACGCTCGCGAAAGCGCGCCGCATCGACTGCTATGGAACGGGTGCAGCGAGCATCCTAGCCATCGAAGCGCAACACAAACTGATGCGCCTCGGGATTCCGGTGGTGACTTACGGTGATACGCATCTTCAGCGGATGGCGGCCGCAACTCTCCAGGCAGGTGATGTCGCGTTGTGCTTTTCGCATACGGGAGAGGTTCGAGACACGGTCAAGATGGCCGAGAAAGCGCGCGAGGTGGGTGCGCTCGTCGTGAGTATCACCCGGCCAGGTTCGGCCTTGGCTGATGCAGCGGACATTCTTCTCGCGGTCGACGCAAAGGAAAACACGGAAGTCTACGCCCCGATGACGTCTCGCATTGCGCACGCTGTCCTGATCGACGTGATCGCAACGGCACTGGCCCTTCGCTTCGGTGAGCCCATGCTCAAGCGCCTGCGTGAGGTAAAGGACAGTCTCGCGGATTTGCGATTGCCACCTCGTGCCCCCGGGAGCGAATCGTCAAAACCGAACAGGCGTTCGCGATGAGGGTGTTCGTCGCCTCGCTTGCGACCGAGACGAATACGTTCTCGCCGCTCCCGACCAACCGTGCCGCGTTCGAAGACGCCTTCTATGCCGCGCCTGGCGAGCACCCGGATACACCCACCCTCTGTTCCGCTCCATTTGTTGCGGCGCGGCGGCGAGCGGCGCTGGGCGAGTTCACACTCATCGAAGGAACGGCGACCTGGGCGGAGCCGGCCGGTCTCGTCAGCCGCTCTGCATTCGAATCGCTGCGCGACGAAATTCTCGGTCAGTTGCATGCTTGCTTGCCGATCGACATCCTCCTGTTCGGCCTACACGGCGCAATGGTGGCAGACGGATACGACGATTGCGAGGGAGATCTACTCGCACGCGCTCGCGCCATTGCCGGATCCGACGCGGTAATCGGAGTCGAGCTCGATCCACACTGCCACTTGAGCGATGCGATGGTCGCTGCATCGGATGTCATCGTGACCTTCAAAGAGGTACCGCACACGGATTTCCTCGAGCGTGCGGAGGATCTCGTCGATCTCTGCCTTCGTACGGCCCGGGGCGAGATCGATCCTGTGATGACCGTGATCGATTGTCGTGCGATCGCAAACTTCATCACCAGCCGGGAACCAGGGCGCTCGCTGATCGACAGGATCAAACGACTGGAGGGGCGGGACGGCATTCTAAGCATTTCTGTCATTCACGGTTTCCCCGCGGCAGACGTCTTTGACGTCGGAACGAAGGTGTTGGTGGTCAGCGACGCCGCGCCGGAACAAGGCGAGGTCCTGGCGCGCGAATTGGCACGGGATGTGTTGGGTTTTGGCGCGAATCGGCTGCCACCGATGCCCACGACCCGCGAGGCGATCGAGGCTGCCATGGCCGTTGAGGGCGGACCGATCGTCCTTGCTGATCGCTGGGACAATCCCGGCGGGGGAGTGCCCGGCGACAGCACCTTCCTCCTCGAAGAACTGATCAATCGACGAGATATTTCGGCCGCTATTGGCGCAATATGGGACCCGGTCGCTGTCGGCTTCTGTGCCGCAGCGGGCATAGGAACCAAGTTGGCGTTGCGGATCGGGGGAAAGGTCTCGGCAGGCTCCGGTTTACCCGTCGATGCAGTCGTCGAGATTACAGCGGTTATGCGCGATCTCGTGGTTCCGTTTGAGCAGAGTTTGGTGTCGCTCGGATCGGCTGTCGCTGTGCGGATCGGCGACCTCCATATTGTATTGTCGTCCAAGCGAGCGCAGACATTTCATCCGGACGTCTTTCTCAATCTGGGAATCGATCTGACGCGGAAGAAAATTGTGGTCGTGAAATCAGCGAGCCATTTCTACGCGGCCTTCGCCCCCATTGCCAAAGAGATCATCTATGTGAACTGCGGTGGCCCCTATCCACCGGATYCGGCGAGAATACCCTACACCAAGATTCGCCGTCCGATATTGCCATTGGATGCCGATGCCGGCATCGAAGTGGCCTCGCGCCAGGGCGGGCGGCGTCGCGGGGTTCGAAGCCGATAAGAGATCGCGTTCGCCAACGGACCAAATGCGGATCTCATTTCCCGAGTTATTGGCGCACGGTCGACCGTTCGATGAGTTCCGCTTGCAAGACGCGATGGACAACTCTGCCGCCGCCCAAACCGTCATCGCGCTCGATCGCCTCAATTACCGCGGCGGTCAGAGCTTCGATTGGTTGTCTGATTGTCGTTAAGCGATAGGCTTCCCATTCTGCCTGCGGGATGTCGTCAAAGCCGACAATCGACAAATCTTCGGGAACACGGAAATTCATCGTTCGAGCTGCATCGAGAAAGCCGAGAGCGAGAAGGTCGGTAACACAAAAGACGCCGTCGATCTCATGCGCGAGGAGAAGTTCGCGTGCTGCTTGCGCGCCCGCTTCGTATGTTGTTTGTCCCTGTGCCCAAATAGCGGGCTCCAGTCCAGCCTTGAACATCAACTTCAGAAACTCGTTTCGACGGCGCGTCTGACTTTGGGTGCGCGCGCTGCTGCTCACCACCGCGGGCCGCTTGCATCCGGCCCGCAGCAGCCGTTCAACGGCGAGTCTGACGCCTTCGATGTCGTCGCTGCGGATGGTATCGGTCTCGACATCGGCTTCGCGGTTCACAAGGATGACCCGAACACCGTTGGCGAGGCATTCGTCGATGATTGCGCTCGGTGGAGCACCAGACATCAAGACGATAGCGCGCGCGCGGAACTCCAAAATGCCCTCGATGAGAGGACCGAGATCGTGCTCGGCATCTGCTGCGTTGAGCAGAAGACATTGCATTCCTCTGTTGAGCAAACCGCGGCTCAAAGCGTCAAGTTGCTGGGCCGCGAAGGGAGTCGAGAGGTTGGTGCCGACGACACCGACCAAGCGCGATTGCTGACCTTTCAGATCTTGAGCAAGCCTGTTCACGCGGTAGCCCAGGACACGGGCGGCTTCCTCGACCTTGGCCCGAACGTCGGCTGAGACGCTCGCCCCTTCAGTGAAGACACGCGACACCGTCGATCTGGATACCCCCGCCGATTGTGCAACGCGCTCTGCTGTAACAAAATTTCTCGTCATGATCTCGTCACTACAACAAATTCAAGGTCGACGCATCGGGTTTAACGCGCTTGGCAGACTTTGTGAACACGTGACCAAATATCGTGTCATTCTCAGAAATTGGCTTTCTATTAGGAGCGCGCTCTACGCGGACTAAAGTAGTCATCGCACTGTAATGAAAGGCAGTTTTATAAAGCCATCAGCGATCTTGCGAATTCTGCACGCGTGTGCAAACATGCACATAACGAGGTCTCGCGATAAAGCGGGGCACTGGAGGAGAAATGGCGCATCTCAACATTTCCGGGGTGACGAAGCGTTTCGGCGACCTTGAGGTTCTGAGCAACGTCTCGCTAGACGTGAAGGACGGCGAATTCATCGCCGTGTTGGGACCATCGGGTTGTGGAAAGACCACGCTTCTTCGGCTCGTCGCCGGCTTTGAACAGCCCCAAAGCGGCACAATCTCGATTGGAAGCCGCGTCGTTTCATCCGCCAACGTCCAGGTGCCTCCAGAGGCGCGGAACATCGGCATCGTATTTCAGTCCTACGCGTTGTGGCCGCACATGACCGTCGCCGAGAATGTTGGATACGGTCTGAAGGTCGCAAAAATTGCCGGGCCCGAACGGGACCGGCGGGTTTCAGATGCACTCGCCCTTGTCGGTCTGACCGGCTACGGCGAGCGCCCTCCGGCGATGCTCTCTGGTGGTCAGCGGCAGCGTGTGGCGCTGGCGCGCTGCCTTGTGACGGCTCCCTCGCTTGTACTTCTCGATGAACCGCTGGCCAATCTCGACGTGCACCTTCGCGCCTCGATGGAGGACGAGTTCGCCGACTTTCACAAGCGGACCGGCACGACAATGTTCTACATCACTCACGATCAGGCGGAGGCAATGGCGCTGGCCGACCGGATCGCTGTCATGGATAACGGCGTGCTGATGCAATTGGCGACGCCCAAGGAGCTTTATCGGGAGCCCGCAACCGAGATGGTGGCGGAATTCATTGGGCAAGGCCTCGTTCTTCCAGCCGAGATCGTTGCCGCTGCCGATGGTCCGCATTGTGTGGCGCGCTTCCTTGGCGTCGATATCGATGTTCGGTGTGCTCCAGGTCAGCGTGGTACGCTGGACGCGCGGCTGTGTCTGCGCCCGCGCGAGCTGAGAATGGCCGCTCCGGGTGAGACAGGCATCCCGTGCCGAGTTACTCGCGCAATTTACCAGGGTGGCTATTTCCGCATCGACGCCAAGCCCGACGCCGCGCCGGATCTGACATTCGTGCTTCACCAGAATGATCATGTGCCGGTCGAGGTCGGACAGGCCATCACGATTGCCGTCTCGGACGGTTGGGTAATTCCAAATCATACGATCGCTGCTGCACGCCCGCGTTTGCATGCGGTGGCCGCCTAGACAATTAAACCAAGGGGAGAAACGATCATGAAAAATGCTACGTTCCGCGCCTTTCTTACGTCGCTGTCAGTCTTGGCGGCCGGTTCCGCATGGGCTGCGCCAGGCGGAAAACTTGTGCTCTACACTTCACAAACGCCGGAAGTCGCCCAGCAGACAGTCGACGCGTTCAAGGCAAAGTATCCTGACGTCAATGTCGAATGGATTCGCAACGGAACCGCACAGCTGATGAACGTCCTTCGCGCGGAAATCGCCGCCGGAGATGTCAAACCAGACGTGCTGTTCGTCGCCGACACCATCAACATCGGGCAGCTCAAGCAGGAGGGCCGTCTGATGACCTACGCGGAAGCTCCCATAGCTGCTTATGACAAGTCGTTTCACGATGCCGACAAGATGTATTTCGGCACCAAGATCGTCGCGACCGGAATTGCATACAACACCAAGACGACGCAGCGTCCGTCGAGTTGGTCGGCTCTTCTGTCGCCCGCCGCGAAGGGGCAGGTTGCGGTGCCTAGCCCGCTCTTCTCGGGTGCTGCGCTGAACCATTTGCACACGGTCGCCGATGACCCGCAGATCGGGTGGAAGTTCTATACCGATCTCGCGAAAAACGGAGTTGCCCCGGTCGGCGGAAATGGACCCGCACTGAATGACGTTGCCGGTGGTCGCGCCATCTACGGAATTATCGCCGACGGCGATGTCATGCGTGCCAAGGCAAATGGATCACCCGTTGATTTCGTCTATCCGAAGGAGGGGGTGTCATTCATCACCGAGCCTGCCGCCATCATGAAGACGGCCCGCAACCCGGAGGCTGCGAAAGCGTTCGTCGACTTTCTCCTGTCCAAGGA
>NZ_JBFUKD010000061.1:0-9910 GCF_056401005.1 Microvirga sp. P4_G7
CAAGAGGAGCGCCGCCGAAGCTGGTCGCGATCTTCAGGTCGACCAATCCGTCGATCCAATCGGGACGCACAGCAATGTAACCGCAGCGTGTCGAGGCCGAGAGGGTCTTGGAGAAACTGCCGATGTGAATGACGCGGCGCAGGCCGTCGAGCGCCGCGAGGCGAGGGACGGGATCCGGTTCGAAATCGGCGAAGATGTCATCTTCGATGATCGCGAGACGGTGAGTCTCCGCCAGCATCAGGAGACGGTGCGCATTGGTGGGAGACAGCGTGGCCCCGGTCGGGTTTTGTACGCCGGAATTGGTGATGTAGAGCTTGGGCCTGTGTTCATCGAGGACGCGTGCGAAGAGGTCGATGTCCGGTCCGTTCGGAGTCATCGGAACGCCGATGATCGACGCCTTGTGAGCCCGCAATATGGCGTGGAAGTTGAAGTAGCAGGGGTCGTCCACCAAGACCGCGTCGCCCGGCTGCAGCAGAAACCTGCAAACGAGATCCAAGGCCTGCGTTCCGGATTCCGTGACCAGGATCTGGTCGGCTGCCGCCTCGATCCCTTGTTCAGCCATACGCCTCGAAAGCAGCAGCCTGAGGGCGCCCGATCCGAGCGGCGATCCGTATTGCGTCAGCTCGGCATGAGGAGACCTGGCAACGGAACGGAGCGATCGGCGGATTGCCTCCTCGGGCATCCACGAAGGAGGAAGCCACCCGCAGCCCGGCTTTAAGGCCATCGAATCCGCGTCGAGGGATTGGCGCGAGATCCAGAAGGGATCTATTTCGCGATCGCGCTGGGGACCGACGACGGCGAGCGCAGCGGGTTCGCTCCGACTGACCACGTAGAAGCCAGCGCCGGGCCGTGATCGGATGACGCCCTCGGCCACCAGCCGGTCATAAGCTTCGACGACTGTCGACTTGGACACATCCATGGTCGTCGCGACACGTCGGATCGAAGGCAGCTTTGCCCCTGGGGCGGGAGCGTGCCCGGTAATCCCCTTCCGGATCGCCTCCATGACACGGGCTACCAGTGTCCCACTGGCCTCCTGCACACTCATCTGTACTCCTCCGCTGTCCAGTACAGTATGGTCAAACTGTACCAAAGTGTTCCTGGATGGTGGCGTGAGTCAATCCGTACAGATGGGGTGGGAGGGCCTGTGAATGGGTAAGACCAATGCCGGACTGATGAATGGCCTCTTGGGCGTGGTGATCTTCAGCGGATCGTTGCCCGCGACCCGAGTCGCGGTCGCTGATTTCGACCCGGTCTTCCTGACAGTTGCGCGTGCGCTGATCGCCGCGTTTCTCGCCGCCGGCTTGCTATTGGCACTCGGAGCAAGTCGGCCAGCGCGGCAGCAACTCGGTTCGCTAGCGCTCGTCGCGCTGGGTGTCGTCGTCGGCTTTCCCTTGTTGACGGCTTTTGCCCTACAGAGCGTCACATCGGCCCATTCGATCGTCTTCGTCGCGATGCTTCCGCTATGTACCGCGCTCTTCGCCGTGCTTCGTGCCGGCGAGCGCCCACCGGCGGCGTTTTGGGCCTTTTCGGCGCTCGGCGCGGCGCTCGTCGTCGCCTTCGCCGTCTCACAGGGTTTCGCCGCTTCTCCCAAAGGCGATCTGTTGATGGTTGCGGCCATCCTCGTGTGCGGTCTCGGTTATGCCGAGGGAGCGCGTCTGTCCCGGACGCTTGGCGGTTGGCAGGTCATTTGCTGGGCGCTCCTCATCGCGCTCCCGGTCACGGTTCCGCTTGCGATCTATGCCGCGCCCGCGTCCTGGAATCATGTCGGGGGGCCCGCCTGGCTGGGCCTCGCCTACGTGTCCATTTTCAGCATGCTGGTCGCGTTCTTCTTCTGGTATCGAGGTCTCGCTCAGGGCGGGATTGCGGCGATCGGCCAGTTGCAGTTGCTCCAACCGTTCTTCGGACTTGCCCTCGCGGCCGCAATCCTGCGCGAAGACGTGGGCTGGCCGATGATCGGTGCGACCGTCGCCGTCGCGTTGTGCGTCGCGGCTGCCCGGCGCAGTGCCGCTTGACGCATCCATTCGTGAAAAAGGCCGGGTTGAACCCGGCCTTTTTCAGTTATTTCGTGCGCTTAGGCGCTACGCCCCGAATGGGTTGAAGTTGTTGGTGCCCTTGAAGATCTGGCCGAGGAAGCTCGATTCTTCGCCGCCCGACGGCGTCGTGCGCGAAATGAAGTCGAACACCTTGCCGTCCTGCAGGCCGTAAAGCGCCACGCGCTCGACCCTGAGGGCGTTGTCGAAATAGACTGCGGTGACACGCTGGTCCACAACCTGCTCGCCCATGAACTGGAATGTGCGGCGTGAGCGCTGGCTGATATAATACCAATTCTTGTTGCCGACCGTCGAAACCGTGGACGGCGTGCCGAGGGTTTGGAGGACCTGATCGGCGCTCATGCCCTTCTTGATGCTGGCGACGGCATTCTCGTCGACGATGTAACCGCGTTGGAACTCTTCGCCCATCGAGTTGCAGCCGACGATCGGCGAAAACAGAAGCGCCGCGGCGRCCAAGCGCACGACAATCGGAGAAAAACGACCCGTCATGTAGAACTTCCAATGATGCGGCGCACCGATACGCTTGCGCCTCTGGATGCTGATGGCGTACCTCGGTGGCGTAACCCGAGGCATCGCTTTTGACAAGGCAGGACAGGCCCAGTGATCTTCAGACTTTTCCGTAAGGATCAACGGCGTGTGACGATCGGCACCCTGTATTCCCGCGTTGCCGCAGCGTCACGCGCTCCGGGCCTTTATGAGGCGCTCGGCATTCCGGATACGCTCGAGGGCCGATTCGAATCGCTTTGTCTGCATGTGGTTTTGGCTCTGCGAGCCATGAGGCCGCTGCCGAGCCCGGCCGACCAGGTTGCCTCGGACCTCACGGACGCACTGTTCAGCGATCTCGACGCCGCCCTGAGAGAGATGGGTGTCGGCGATACCACCGTTCCCAAGCGCATGAAGTCCATGGCAAGTGCCTTTCTCGGCCGCGCCCAAGCTTATGACGGGACCCTGGATGCGCGCAACGAAATAGCGCTCGCGAACGCCCTCGGGCGGAATGTCAAAGGGGACGAGGCACCAGCCGAAGCCCTGGCGCGTTATGCGCTCGCAGCCGACTTGGCTTTCAAGGGATTGTCTCTCGATTCAATCCTGAGCAACGGACTTGATTTCCCGCAACCTGAAGCATTCAAGGGCAACTCGTGATGACGCCAAATGCCGTTGGTCCTTTCACCCGCTCGGTCGACGCTGTGCATCTTCCCCCGCGCGGGGCGGCAATGAGGATCGAAGCGACGCCCGCCGAATGCACCGCACTCGCAGACGATTTCAAGCTCGCCGCAATCCGCTCGCTCATTGGCGACTACACGCTGACCAAGACCGGGAAGGGCGTTCGGGTCGCCGGACGTGTGACGGCGGACGTCACCCAGATTTGTGTCGTCACCCTGGAGCCGTTCGATTCCATCATCGAGGAAGACGTGGAGGTCGATTTTTCCGAGACCGACACCCGCCAGCCGGAGCACGCCGTGGAAGTCAGCGAATACGATCCGCCGGACGAGATCGTGAACGGCCGGATCGATCTCGGTTCATTGACGGCTGAGTTCTTCGCCCTCGGACTTGATCCCTATCCACGCAAGCCGGGAGCCGCTTTCGAGCCGGGTCACGAGCCCAAGGAAGAATCACCCTTCGCCGCTTTGGGGAAGCTGAAGAAGTAGCTTCGACATTCGAGATCGGGCCTGCCAGGGGAGGAGAACGAGCAGGGCTCGGACCGGCATCCTCCCGTTGCCGGACCCTGTTCCAAAAACCGGTTGCTCTCCCCTCGCAAACCGCTATTTTCCGGCCCTGTTTTCCCGAGACCCAGAAAGATCTGCCTCTCCATGTCGAAGCCGGTGCGTATTTCGCTTGACGCGATGGGAGGCGATCACGGTGCGTCCATTGTTGTTCCAGGGGCAGCCCTCGCTCTGGAACGCCATCCAGATCTTCAATTTCTGTTCTTTGGCAAAGAAGCACTCATTGCTCCGCTGTTGAACGCCCACCCCAAACTCAAGGCCGTCAGCGAGATCCGCCACACGGACATCGCCATTTCCATGGACGAGAAGCCTGCCCAGGCGATTCGGATGGGGCGCGGCAAATCTTCCATGTGGAAGGCGGTCCAGGCGGTCAAAGACGGCGACGCGGACGCAGCGGTGTCGGCCGRCAACACGGGCGCCCTGATGGCGACCGCCAAGCTGTGCCTGAAAATGATGGCGCACATCGACCGACCGGCCATTGCCGCCATGTGGCCGACCTTGCGCGGTGAGAGCATTGTTCTCGACGTCGGCGCGACCATCGGTGCGGACGCCCAGCATCTGGTGGACATGGCGGTCATGGGCGCTGCGATGGCCCGGATCGTGTTCGATCTCGAGCGCCCCACGGTCGGGCTCCTCAATGTGGGAACCGAGGAGATAAAGGGCATCGAGACCGTGAAGGAAGCGGCTCGCATCCTACGGGAAGTTCCTGTTCCGCATCTCGACTATCGGGGCTTCGTCGAGGGCGATGACCTCGGCAAGGGCACGGTCGACGTGGTCGTGACCGAGGGCTTTACCGGGAACATCGCCCTGAAGACCGCGGAAGGCACGGCCAAGCAGATCGGCGAGTATCTGCGCGCGGCCATGAGCCGAACCCTCATGGCGAAGATCGGCTATCTCTTCGCCAAACAGGCCTTCGCGGCCCTCAGGGACAAGATGGATCCGCGCAAGGTGAATGGCGGCGTCTTCCTGGGCCTCGAGGGTGTTGTGGTGAAAAGCCACGGTGGCACTGACGCCATCGGCTTTGCCAGCGCGATCGATGTAGCCTACGACATGGCTCGTTTTGAATTGATGAAGACCATCCGCGACATGCTCGAGCATGGACCGCTGGAACAACCGGCCTGAGGACTCTCAGCTTGAAACCCATTCGCTCCATCGTTCGCGGCATCGGCTCGTATCTGCCCGAGCGTGTCGTGACGAACCGCGACCTCGAAAAGGTCGTCGCGACGTCGCATGACTGGATCGTCCAGCGTACGGGCATCGAAGAAAGGCACATCGCCGCCGACAACGAGCCGACATCCTCCCTGGGCATCAAGGCAGCTCAGGCGGCTCTCGCCAACGCTGGGCTCACACCGGCCGACATCGATCTCATCATCTGCGCCACCTCGACGCCCGACTACACCTTTCCTTCGACGGCAACCCAGATCCAGTTCGGCCTCGGCATGAGCCACGGCGCTGCGTTCGATCTGCAGGCGGTCTGCACGGGCTTCGTCTACGCGGTCGCAACGGCCGACAAGTTTCTCGCATCGGGCTCGCACAAGCGCGCATTGGTCATCGGCGCCGAGACCTTCTCGCGCATCCTCGACTGGAACGATCGAACCACCTGCGTGCTGTTCGGCGACGGCGCTGGAGCCATCGTTCTGGAAGCAGCGGAAGGCGAGGGCACTTCGGCGGACCGAGGCGTGCTGACATCGCACTTGCGCTCCGACGGTCGCTATCGGGACAAGCTCTATGTCGACGGGGGCCCTGGCTCCACGAAGACGACGGGCGTTCTGAGAATGGAAGGCCGCGAAGTGTTCCGATTCGCCGTCGGCATGGTGACGGATGTCATCCGGGACGCCTTCAACGCGACAGGCATCACCGCCGACGAGCTCGACTGGTTCGTGCCGCATCAGGCGAACAAGCGGATCATCACGGCGAGCGCCGAAAAACTCGGCATTGCACCCGAGAAGGTCGTCATCACGGTGGACCGTCACGGCAACACGTCGGCGGCGTCGATTCCGCTCGCCTTGGATGTCGCCTGCAAAGACGGACGCATCAAGAAGGGCGACCTCGTCATGATCGAGGCGATTGGCGGCGGATTTACTTGGGGCAGCGCCCTGATCCGTTGGTAATGCTTTACCGCATCGACTTTTTGAGCACGTTCTCAATCATTTAGATGGTTGACCGGGGACGCTCCTGTGCATAGCGTCACTGTCTCATATCAGTCAGCAGCATATTTTAGTAAGCGCTTGGGGGGCGTTGATGGCTGGAAAAACAGTCACCAGAGCGGATTTGAGCGAGGCCGTATACCAAAAGGTCGGCCTCTCTCGCACGGAATCAGCAGAGTTGGTTGAAACGGTCCTGTCCGAGATCTGCGGCTGCCTAGCCTCCGGTGAGACGGTGAAGCTGTCTTCGTTCGGCTCGTTCATCGTCCGCGACAAGGGGGAGCGGGTCGGCCGCAACCCGAAAACCGGCGTGGAGGTTCCGATCGATCCGCGCCGAGTCATGGTGTTCAAACCGTCGAACATCCTCAAAGCCCGTATCAATGGTGAGAGCATCAACGGGCTGGATGATTGATGAGCATGAGGAAACGCGATGGACAAGAGTCCTGATGCCTTCCGAACCATCAGCGAGGTCGCCGAAGACCTCGATGTACCGCAGCATGTGTTGCGGTTCTGGGAAACGCGCTTCGCGCACATCAAGCCGCTGAAACGCGGCGGCGGCCGACGTTATTACCGGCCCGACGATGTGGAGTTGTTGAAGGGCATTCGCCATCTTCTCTACGGGGAAGGCTACACCATCAAGGGCGTCCAGCGAATTCTCAAGGAAGAGGGCGTCCGGTTCGTCCAATCCGTCGCGCGGGGCGAACAACAGGTCGCTGCGCCACAACTCCACGAGCGCGACGACTATACGCGCGAGGCGGAGACCGGCGCGTCGCCGCCGCTCCACAACGGCGACGCTGCAAGGGTAGCGAACAGCCTCGATTCGACGCATCTCGACCTTCTGCGTTCCGCGTTTGAGGATCTGGTCGAATGCGAGCGCGTTCTCGCTGGCTTGCGGGCACCGGTGGAATCAAGCAGCGGCGAGTAGGCCGAAGACTTCCGGGCATCATCTTTGCGACTCCTCCGGACGACACGGGGCGGGTGGTCTTTTCAATGTCCAGAAAATTGCTATTCTAGTTCGGTCGCACCGCGACCGGATTTTCTCATCCGTCAAACCTGCAGCCATGGAGGCGTTTCATGCCCAAGCTCATCGCTTCGCGCGTCCGCCGCGCCTCCGCCCTTTCATTCGCTGCAGGAACTCATGACGCAGATCACAATCCCCCTTGCCTGGTTCAATATCCGAATTGACGTTTTTCTGATGGCGCCGTCGCGGCGCAGTCGGCTTCCTACCATCCACGTGGCCGCCTCGGACCAGGGGCAATTGCGTGCGAAAATCGGTCCGCATCTATCGCGCGACATTGGCCTCGACCGCGACCGAACGTGAAATCCAGCATCCCGATGGTACGACCGTCGGGATGCTCACCGCTCGTGCGGATCACTCCTCGAAGCGACTCGTGGCCTCACGATCGCGGTCGTATCGTCTGGTGAGCGGGAACGTCGGCAACCAGGACTCGCGACGGACGATCCAACTTTCGTAAGTTGGCATCAGTTGGTCTGGGGCATCGAGCGATCCTAAGTTCACTTCGATTTCGTCTGCGCTGCGCGCGAAAATGGACGAGCCGCAACGGGGACAGAAATTCCGCCCGGCGTAGTCCCGTGTTTCGCCATCGATCGTCACCGCATCTTGAGGGAATATCGCGGAAGCGTGAAAAAGCGCCCCATGATGCTTGCGGCAGTCGAGACAGTGACAAAGGCCGACCCGGTATGGGGATCCCGTTGCCACAATTCGGACGTCGCCGCACAGGCAGCCGCCCGTGAATCGGTCCATGCCTGTCTCCTCCATGCCAAAGGGGGTGGTTCGGCTACGATCGGACGGCAAGCTTAAAGCCGCCCCCATCCAATGCCCAGCGAGCTTCCGCCGGAACATGCATCACCGGACGTGGACAGCCAGCAAACGAACCGTGCGGATTTTCGAGCACAACGGCAACGGGCGCCGCAGGGGCGCCGATCGAAATTTGTTTTATTTCAGGAGGTTTAATGGTCGGAGCGAGAGGATTTGAACCTCCGACCCCTAGTCCCCCAGACTAGTGCGCTAACCGGGCTGCGCTACGCTCCGACGCCGTTTTCAGGCTTCCGGTCAATTAGCTTCCGAAGGCCGTCTCCGCAACCCCTTTCGCGTCACTTTCGTGAACGTTGTCGCTGCAAGCCCGGTAATTCCCGGTCGGGCAGGGAATTATCAGGATTTGGGAACTAGGCCGTGGGCTCGACGGAAACGACATGCAGCCGGTGCTCTGCGCCGGAACGCGTCGGCCAAGTGATGGATTGCCCAGCGCTTAAGCCGATGAGCGCTGCTCCGATCGGCGTGAGAATGGAGATTCGCTTCTCGTCGATATTCGCCTGCTCGGGAAACACGAGGGTGACGCGCTCCGTACGGCCGGTCTCCTCGTCGCGGAAAGTCACGGTGGACCCCATTGTGACGAGAGCCGGATCGACTGTCCCGATCGAGATGATCCGAGCGCGCTCGAGTTCGGTAAACAGATAATCCGAAACCTCCGGCATTCGATCGGCGGCGACCTCCGCCAGCTTGATGAGGCGCTCGTGATCGAGACGTGTCATCTTGATCGGTGGCTTTTTGCCTTTCGCGCGTCGGATGGCGACTTGCGTATTCATGGGAATGCTCCTGATGGTCACGCGCATCGTCGGACGTCGCCGAGCGGAACATGCGCTGCTTTTGAGAAGAGGATGAACCGTTCCGGAAAAGGGCGCGTAATCGCGCTCCTCTGAGCCCGGAGGCTTAGGAATGTGCGATCAGCAAACCTGCGGAGAGCAGGCCTCGAGGCATGATGGCAAAATGGTTCATGCGGTCATCGTAGCCGCGACCCGACCTTTGTCAAACGGCCGTATTCTCACGGCCATAGCGGTGGGCGTATTCGGTTCGAAGAGCACACGGGCGGGCCACATGCGGTACTCAAAGAAAGAGCCGGTGCGGACCGCTGGTCGGCACCGGCTCCATTAGAATGACATGTTATTACGGATAGGTGCAGACGTACCGCATGCCGTTATTCGACAAATAGGTGCCGCTCGCGGGGTCGTAGGACCGGTACCTGCGCGCGCAATAGGCAGCCACGGATGGGCTTACGGTACCGGGAGGAGCCGGGACGGCGGCCGGCTGATTGGCGATCGCGCTGCCGATGAGCGCGCCGGCGGCAAGTCCGGCGGCGCCGGCGGCCACGGCCGCGCCAGGGTTATAGGAGCGGTAATACGGGCCGTAGGGGCGGCCATAATAGGGGCGACCGTAATAGGGGCGGCCGTAATATCCGCCGCGGCGGTAGTATTGGCTATAGGTTTCGTTGGGAAAGGATTGGGTCAAGTCAATGCCGGTCTTGGTCTTGGCAACCGGTTCGGCGGCCGCTGGCATGGCCAAGACAAGTGCGGCGAAGCCCGCCAGCGAAAGAACGAATTTGTGCATTTCCTGCTCCTTGATGCCGGATTCGGCTAAAAGGCGAAACTTGGGAAGATATAGGGCATACTGAATCGCTATCACAAGGCTTACGCCCGCACTTGGCCCAATGGCGTGCTTCGCCTCACACGCAATTGACCGCGGTCGTCGTCCGTGTGGCTCCGCCTCATGCAGGTGACTGGCGTTGCGTAAACCCTATGGTTTCTGATAGGAAAGTCTGTATCATTATAGCGTCAACTTCTGAGCCAACTTCGCTTCGAGTCGTTTGCGCGCGGCGATGGGAGGGGAGCAATGCGCTACCTTATCGTGATGGTTTTCGCTTTCATGGCCGCTTCGGCCCCGGGCAAAGCGGCGGAACTCCTGCCACAGCCCGATGGACCGGTGCTGCTGGTGGTGACAGGCAAGATCGAGCACACCAACGCCCCCGGCGAAGCTCGTTTCGATCGGGCGATGCTCGAAGCGCTCGGGGCGTCCAGCATCACCACGCATTCGACATGGTGGAGCGGCGCGAAGAAAGTCGACGGCGTTTCACTCAAGAACGTGTTGCAACGGATCAACGCGCAGGGGGTGCAAATCCTGGCTTCGGCTCTCAACAAC
>NZ_JBFUKD010000062.1:0-9878 GCF_056401005.1 Microvirga sp. P4_G7
CCGGCCACCTCGATCAGGTGAGGCGCGGCGCCTCTCGCATCGGGGTCACCGGCACGAGGCCGGTGATGACACGTCGTGGGATGCGGGCTAGGTRCACCGCTATTCTCGCACCTTCACCTCACGCCACGAACTGCCCGTGGCAATGCTTGAACTTCTTGCCCGAGCCGCAGGGGCASGGCTCGTTGCGGCCCACGCGGCCCCAGCTCGACGGGTCGTTCGGGTCGCGGGCGCTGCCGGCGCTTGCGCTGAGGCCGAGAGATGAGGCTCCCGGCGGTAGAGCCAACTCGTTCTCGCCGGTTGCCGGATCGAGATGCTGGGCAAACATGGGCGGCAATTCGGCCGGCTCGGGCTGCTGGAAGACGACCTGGATCCGCATGAGCTGACCCGTCACCTGCTCGCGCAGATGTCCCACCAAGCCATTGAAGAGTTCGAACGCCTCGGCTTTGTACTCGTTGAGCGGATCGCGCTGCGCCAGGCCGCGCCATCCGATGACCTGACGAAGGTGGTCGAGGGTGACGAGATGCTCGCGCCACAGATGGTCCAGGCTTTGAAGCAGAACCTGCTTCTCCACATAGGTCATCACGTCGGGTGAGTTGGCCTCGACTCGCTTCGCATAGGATTCATCGGCCGCCTTGCGGATGCGCTCGCGGATCTCGTCGTCGGCGATGCCTTCTTCCTTCGCCCAATCGGCTACTGGYAGATCGAGGTTGAGCAGGCGCTCCACGCTTTCCTTCAAGCCGACCACATTCCATTGCTCGGCGTATGCGTGTTCGGGAATCGCGGTCGAGACGAGATCGTCGATGACGCCGTGGCGCATGTCGTCGATGGTCTCGCGCACGCTGTCTTCGGCCATGAATTCCTTGCGCTGTTCGAACACGACCTTGCGTTGGTCGTTCATGACGTTGTCGTATTTCAAGATGTTCTTGCGGATGTCGAAGTTGCGCGCTTCRACCTTGGCCTGCGCCCGTTCGATCGCCTTGTTGATCCACGGATGGATGATCGCCTCATCCTCTTTCAGCCCGAGCTTGGCCAGCATGCCGTCCATGCGGTCGGATCCGAAGATGCGCATCAGGTCGTCCTGAAGCGACAGGTAGAACTTGGAGCGGCCCGGATCGCCCTGACGGCCGGAGCGGCCGCGCAGCTGATTGTCGATGCGGCGGGATTCATGCCGCTCCGTGCCGAGCACGTAGAGGCCGCCGTTCTTCAGCGCCTGCTCCTTGAAGGCGGCGACCTCCTCGAGGATCTGCTTTTCCTTCGCGGCGCGCGCGTCGCCTTCGAGACCGGCGAGTTCGCGCTCGATACGCATCTTGGCGTTACCGCCGAGCTGAATATCGGTGCCGCGGCCAGCCATGTTGGTGGCGATGGTGATCGCGCCCGGCACGCCCGCCTGGGCGACGATGAAGGCTTCCTGTTCGTGGAAGCGCGCGTTCAGTACGGCGAAATGCTTGGTTCCGGAACCCTTGCGGACGTCCTCGTAAAGGGGCTCGAGCGCCAACGGATCTTCGAAGTCGATCAGCTTGTAGCCGTCCTTGATCAGGAGTTCGGCCAGAAGCTCGGACTTCTCGATCGAGGTGGTGCCGACGAGAATCGGCTGGCCGCGCTTGGACGCGACTTCGATCTCGCGGATGATGCCTTTGTACTTCTCGTCGACCGTCCGATAGACCTCGTCGTCCTCGTCGATACGGGAGACGGGACGGTTGGTCGGAATTTCGGCGACGTCGAGATTGTAGATCTCGAGGAATTCGTCCGCCTCGGTGGAGGCCGTGCCGGTCATGCCGCCGAGTTTCGAATAGAGGCGGAAATAGTTCTGGAACGTGATCGAGGCGAGCGTCTGGTTCTCCGGCTGGACCTGCACGCGCTCCTTGGCTTCGAGCGCCTGATGCAACCCTTCCGAATAGCGTCGACCGGGCATCATGCGGCCGGTGAACTCGTCGATGATGACGACTTCGCCGTTGCGCACGATGTAGTCCTTGTCGCGCTGGAAAAGCGTGTGCGCGCGCAGGGCCTGATTCATGTGGTGCACGAGCGTCGCGTTGTGCGCGTCGTAGAGGTCGCCCTCGGTGAGGAGACCGACTTCGCGAAGGATCTGCTCGATCTTCTCCGTGCCGTCTTCCGTGAGCGATACGCTGCGCTGCTTCTCGTCGAGATCGTAATCCGCCTTGTCGAGACGGGGGATGACCTGATCGACCGCGAAGTACAGTTCGGAGCGATCGTCGAGSGGACCSGAAATGATCAGCGGCGTSCGCGCCTCGTCGACSAGGATSGAGTCGACYTCGTCSACGATCGCGWAGTTGTGGCCGCGCTGGACCATCTGCGCCATCTCGTACTTCATGTTGTCGCGCAGATAGTCGAAGCCGTATTCGTTGTTCGTGCCGTAGGTGATGTCGGAGGCATAGGCCTGGGCCCGCTCCGCATCGTCGAGACCGTGCACGATGACGCCGACCGAGAGGCCGAGGAAACGGTAGATCTGGCCCATCCATTCCGAGTCGCGGCGGGCGAGATAGTCGTTCACCGTCACCACGTGGACGCCCTTGCCAGCGAGCGCGTTCAGGTAGACCGGCAGCGTCGCCACCAAGGTCTTGCCTTCACCGGTGCGCATCTCCGCGATCGAGCCTTCGTGGAGCACCATGCCGCCGATGAGCTGGACATCGAAATGACGCTGTCCGAGGGTGCGCTTGGCGGCCTCGCGGACCGTCGCGAAAGCCGGGACCAGCAGGTCGTCGAGGCTCTTGCCGGCGGCGACCTCGGCCTTCAAGGCTTCCGTGCGGGCGCGCAGTTCGTCGTCGGACAGGGCCTCGAGCTCGGCCTCCAGCGCGTTGATCGCGGCCACTTTCGGCCGGTAGGACTTCAAGCGGCGATCATTGACCGAGCCAAAGATTTTCTTGGCGAGAGAACCAAACATCGAGAGCCTTCGAATTCCAGGATTCAGGTGAAAAAGCGGTTTGGGCCGCGTTATAGACTTAATTATGCGGGAACGCATCTAAAAGGCTGCGCCACTCGGGCAAAGCCTCTAGAAGGCTGCGCCACTCGGGCGCAGTCGCGATCCCACAGGCTCGACCCTTTCAGGCCTCGCCCGGCCGGAGCCTTGCCACAGATAGGCTGTCGCTTGCAAACCGCAAGGAACTCAGCCATCGATCCGTCGATTGTGGGCAAGAAGAGCCCGCCAGAGGACCACGACCATGTCAGTTTCATCCCCGTTTCTCAAAACCGTTCTCGCCCTCGGCGTGGCTCTGCCGCTGACGACCGGCGCTGCGCTGGCTCAGGCCCCTGCCCAAGCCCCTGCCCAAGCCCCTGCCCCTGCACAGTCCTCGGCCCCCGCTTCTGCGGCGGCTCCCGCCGCGCAGGGCGACAAGGTCGTCGCGCGGGTCGACGGCGTCCAGATCACCGAGAAGGATCTCGCCATCGCCGCGGCTGATCCGGCACTCCAGCTTCCCAACATTCCGGAAGCCCAGAAGCGCGATCTTCTGATCGGCTACATGATCGACCTCAAGCTCGGCGCAAAAGCCGCAGCAGCCGCCAAGATCGGCGACAGCCCCGATTTCGCGAAGAAGCTCGCCTACAATCAGGACAAGACACTGCTCGACGAGTATCTCGCTCAGGAAGCCAAGAAGGCATTGACCCCGGACGCGGCGAAGAAGCTCTACGACGAAACCGTCAAGGGCGTGACGCCCGAGCAGGAAGTTCGCGCCCGCCACATCCTGGTCGAGAACGAAGACGACGCGAAGAAGGCGTTGGCGCGTGTGAAGGGCGGCGAGGATTTCACCAAGGTCGCGGCCGAATTGTCGAAGGATCCGGGCTCGAAGACCGATGGCGGCGACCTCGGCTATTTCACCAAGGATCGCATGGTCGAGCCGTTTGCCGAAGCTGCCTTCAAGCTCGAGCCCGGCCAGTTGTCGGAGCCGGTCAAGTCACAGTTCGGCTGGCACATCATCAAGGTCGAGGACAAGCGCTCCAAGCCCGCGCCGTCGTTCGACGAGATGAAGGAACAGGTCAACACCTATCTCGAGCGCAAGGCCCAACAGGATCTCATCTTGAACCTGCGCAAGAACGCCAAGATCGATCGCGTCGACGACAAGGGTAACCTGGTCGAGCAGAAGCAGCCGTAAGGCCACATCCGTGTGGGGCATCGGAAATCTTTGCCCCACCGTCGTCTCGCCGCCAGCGCCCCTTCGTTCAATGGGGCTGCCGCATAAAAACGAAAGTCTGATGCCTTTACGGTGCCCTCCGGCACACGCTCAGGCTTGACAAAACCGTTGGACAGCCGCAGTTCGCGCATCTCTGCGGCTTTTATTCGCCCCCACCGGTTTCTCCCATGTCCAAGACTGTCTCTCCGCTCGCGCCGAAATCGTATCCCACCCTTCCCCCCGTGGAGGGCGTGAGGATCGCCACTGCGGAGGCCGGCATCCGATACAAGAACCGCACCGACGTGCTGTACATGGCGTTCGCCAAGGATACGGCTGTGGCCGGCGTCTTCACGCGATCCAAGTGTCCATCCGCGCCGGTCGATTGGTGCCGCAAGTATCTCGAGAAGGGCGTTGCTCGCGCGCTCGTGGTGAATTCCGGCAACGCCAATGCCTTCACCGGCAAGAAGGGCGCGGAAGCCGTCAAGCTCACGGCCGATTTTGCCGCCAAGGCCGCCAGTTGCCGCGCATCGCAAGTCTTCCTCGCCTCGACCGGAGTCATCGGCGAACCGCTCGACGCATCGAAGTTCCAGGGCGTCCTCGACAAGTGTCAGAAGAACGCGAAGCCGCAGGGCTGGGTCGATGCCGCCAAGGCGATCATGACGACCGACACGTTCCCGAAAGTCGCCACGCGCAAGACGACGATCGGCGGCGTCGAGGTGACCATCAACGGCATCGCCAAGGGCGCGGGCATGATCGCGCCGGACATGGCGACGATGTTGTCCTTCGTCTTCACCGACGCGCCCATTGCGGCGCCGGTGCTCCAGGCGCTTCTGAAGAAGGGCGCCGACAAGAGTTTCAACTGCGTGACCGTCGACAGCGACACCTCGACCTCCGACACGCTGCTGTTTTTCGCAACGGGCGCCGCTGCCGATCGGGGTGCGCCGGCGATCTCGCTGCCGAGCGACCGCCGGCTGAAGGACTTCCGCCAGGCGCTTGAAGATCTCCTGATCGATCTCGCGCAACAGGTTGCCCGCGACGGCGAAGGCGCGCGTAAGTTCGTCACCGTCAAGGTAACCGGCGCGACCGGGGCGATCTCGGCCAAACGCATTGCCATGGCGATCGCCAACTCGCCGCTGGTGAAGACGGCCGTCGCCGGCGAGGACGCCAATTGGGGACGCGTGGTGATGGCTGTCGGCAAGGCGGGCGAACCGGCCGAACGCGACAAGCTCGCGATCTGGTTCGGCGATATCCGCGTCGCCGTGAAAGGCGCGCGCGATCCGCACTACGACGAGGCCAAGACCACCGCCTATATGAAGGGCGACGAGATCATCATCCGCGTCGATCTCGGCCTCGGACGAGGCGAAGCCCGCGCCTGGACCTGCGATCTCACCAAGGCCTATGTGGAAATCAACGGCGATTACCGGAGCTGAGGCGCATGCGGCGCAACGCTAAGGGACAACCTCGACCTTGCGTTTGATGACGATGCGCATCGGAGCGCCGTATTGATCCGTTCCGATGAAGGCATAGGAAAACTCGTCCTGCCCTTTGTAGCCTGATTTTGCAACGTAGAAAGGGGTGAGACCTCGTACGCCAGCGCGTCCCACCTTGGGTGCTTGGACGATCCTCGCTTCCGCAATTGCGCCTTGGATACCGTTCAGTCCGAAAAGACAGCCTTTCCCTGCGTTGACGGTCAGTCTTCCTTCGGTTTCGAACGAGCGTGAATGGATGTAGATCGACTCGGCATCGCAGTTCGCGTTGGCCGCGCTCGACAAACTGACGATCGCCAGGCTTGCGGCCACTGCCGCTCCCCTCAACTTCAACATCCAATCCCCCAAACGGCGCGAAATTCCGAATTGATATAGAATAACGCAAAGGCGTTGTCGAGCCGGCGACCGTTGAGGTTCGTCGCGAGATGTGATGAATGGCGTAGCCGCCATCTTCGAGCCCGCCCGTGTCCTCTCTGAAGCTCACCCTTGTTGTTGCTGTCGCTTTGATCGACCAGGACAACCGTATTCTTCTGGCGCAACGCCCGGAGGGGAAATCGCTTGCCGGACTTTGGGAATTTCCGGGAGGTAAGGTCGAGCCGGGCGAGCGGCCCGAGGAAACCCTCATTCGCGAGTTGCGCGAAGAGCTTGGTATCACCGTCAAGGAAGCATGCCTGGCGCCGCTCACTTTCGCGAGTCATGCGTATGAGAGCTTCCACCTGCTGATGCCGCTCTACATCTGCCGCCGGTGGGAAGGCTTCGCTCAGCCTCTCGAAGGTCAGGCCCTCAAATGGGTGAAGGTGGGGGAGCTCCGCAAATTTCCGATGCCGCCGGCCGATGAGCCGCTGCTCCCGTTCCTCGAAGATCTCATCGCGCCCTGAGTGAGAGCAAGGTCGAGGTATACATCCTCAATCCGTGAATTCCTCGATGGCGTCCATCTTGTTCGGATAGAACGCGATATGGCCGGCGATCGCCTGCACTGCGGGGAACGGGTTCTCGTAACTCCAAGCCGCATTGTCCCGCACGAGGCCGCCCGCCATCACGGTGTAGTAAGTCGCGTCACCCTTGTATGGGCAATGGGTCCGCCGCTCGGTCTTGTCGAGCAGGTCCATATGCACGTCCTCGCGCGGGATGTACTGAACCACAGGCAGCGTCGCCTCGCGCAAAGTCAGAGCGTTGGTGGTCTCGGCGACGATGAATCCCCCGAGGACCACGCGGATCCGGTGCGGGTTCGGCGTGACGGTGATCGGATGATCCTGCTCAGCGACTTTCATGGACGCGGGTTCCTGACGCTCACCTCATGAAACTAGGGCATTTTCGCTTTGCCCCCAAGGCTCACGGTTCCGGTTTCTCGCCAGTCTTGCGTTCTTCCACGTGAAGCGCGTCAGCGAGCCGCATCTGCGCACTGCCGGGACGCAATGGCTTCTGCTGACTTTCATGGGGTGACCAGCCGAGAAGCCAGACGATTTCAAACGTCGCCGGAATACGTCCGTCGCCATCGGCAAAGCGTTCGGCATAAATCTCCGCCGCGCGCAACAAAGTGCGCCGCTTGAGAGGCTTCTTGAGACGGTCGTTGAGCACGTTGGTCAATCCCATGCGCCGCAGGTCGCGCATGAGCGCGAAAGGATCGGCGTAGCGCACGCGGAGGACGTCCGAATCGGTCACGGGCAATGCGAATTTCGCGCGCTGGAGCAATCCGCCGAGGTCGCGAACATCGGCGAAGGGCGCAACCCGCGGACTGACGCCGCCTTCGACTTCCGCTTCCGCTTGCGTGAAGGCTTGGCGCAGCTCGGTCAGCGTCGCGCCGCCGAAGAGAGCCGCAACGAACAGACCATCCGGTTTCAATGCCCGCCTGACCTGCACCAGCGTGCCCGGCAGATCGTTGACGCCCTGGAGCGAGAGCAGAGAAACGGCGAGATCAAACCGCCCGTCGCCGAACGGCAGAAGCTCCTCATCGCCGACCACGGCGCCCGGCTCTGCGAGCGGGGAAAGGCGCAAGACAGTTTGAGCGCGACCGGAGAGACGCAGCATGTCCGCGGCGGCAGCTGTCGGCGTGCCGAGATCGAGGGCGAGAGTGAACGTGCGCAGTACTGCCGAGAGCCTCTCATCGAGATCCTCGACAATGCGGGCAAGCAGGAAATCGGCATAGCCCTGTCGGATCGCGCGCTTCAGGCGCAGGCGTGCGAGGGAGCGATCGAAGACGAGCGGGGCTGACATGACGGACTTGGTATGCCGCTAAACCACGATGAGGCCAAGAGTAAACGGAAGCCAAGAGTAAACGGGAGCCAAGAGTAAGCGGGTCCAAAAGTAAACCGCGGCAAGGTCGAGGGCGCTGCCGCGGTTCCAGGTCTCAGAGGCTCGGAGGCACCGAGTGAAGCGAGAGGATCAGATCACCGCGATCGCTTCGAGGCTCTCTTGTCGCTCTCGATCTTTGATTGCCCGTTGCGAATGAATGTACTCTTAGGTGCGCCGACAATGTTGCCAGGCGCCGGAACGCGACGCCGGTTGACGATGGCTGACGGCGTTTCGGTTGGTTCGGGCGGGAGCGGCGAAGCCGGGCTTTTCTGAGCCGTTGTCGGCACGCTGTCCGCGATCTCGCGGTTCGAGAGCGTGATCTTGACCTCCTCCGCTCCCTTGCCGGGCGGCGTATCCTTGAATGAGCGAATAGCGGCGCCCGATCCGCTCTTGGCACGATTTCCATCCGGGTCGACGGCGAGATCGGGATCGATCTTCTTCGACGCGCCCATGGTTCCGATCGCCTTCGCGGCGGCGCGTTTCATATCGCCCGCCTCGTTGCGGCTGGTCGGTCCCGCAATGAAATCCTCCGCAGTGTCCGGCGTGGCGATCTCCTCGAAAGCCTCGTCGATCGTCGGTTCCGGAACCTGCCCGCGCTTATCTCTTGCCATGACGTCTCCTCTTCATCGTATCAGAGGGGGAACGATGGCTGCACGATGCGGTTCCGGATTTTTACGCGGGAACTGTTTCCTTTCGCGACCAAGGCAACGGCGAATAGGAACCAAGGCGCCGCCGTCAAGAACGATGTCTCGAATCGAAAACCCCGCGGTTTCCCACGGGGTTTTCGTTCATTGTTCGATCCTAGTTGAGCCTTACGCCTTCCGGCCTCTTCTCGCTGCTTTTTCCGACCGAGAAGTCGCCGATCATCAGCCCATCCGGTCCCAATGTGACCTCGATGGTTTCACCATCGTGGATCTCGCCGCCGAGAATGAGTTCGGCGAGCGGATCCTGCACGTGTTTCTGGATCACGCGCTTCAGAGGCCTTGCGCCATAGGCGGGATCGTAGCCCTTGTCGGCAAGCCAGTCCCGCGCTTCCGGCGAGATGTGCAAGGTGATCTTGCGGTCGTCGAGAAGCTTTTGCAGGCGCTTGACCTGGATGTCGACGATCGCCCCCATCTCGCTGCGTTTCAGGCGATGGAACAGGATGATCTCGTCGACGCGATTGAGGAACTCGGGGCGGAAATGCGACCGCACCACGTTCATCACTTCATCGCGCACGGAATCGGTGTCCTGACCTTCAGGCTGATTCACGAGATATTCCGAACCGAGATTCGACGTCATGATGATCAACGTGTTGCGGAAATCGACCGTGCGACCCTGGCCGTCCGTGAGACGTCCGTCGTCGAGCACTTGCAGAAGGACATTGAACACGTCCGGATGCGCCTTCTCGATTTCGTCGAACAGCACCACCTGATAGGGCCTGCGCCGCACCGCTTCCGTCAAAGCGCCGCCTTCCTCGTAACCGACATAGCCTGGAGGCGCGCCGATCAAACGCGCGACCGAGTGCTTCTCCATGTATTCCGACATGTCGAGGCGCACGAGGGCGGTTTCGTCGTCGAACAAAAACGCCGCGAGCGCCTTCGTCAACTCCGTCTTGCCGACGCCGGTCGGCCCAAGGAACATGAACGAGCCGATGGGCCGATGCGGATCCTGCAAGCCGGCGCGGGCACGCCTCACGGCCGTCGAGACCGCTTCCACCGCTTCGCGCTGGCCGATGACGCGCTTGGCGAGCTCCTGCTCCATCTGCAACAGCTTCTCACGCTCGCCCTCGAGCATCTTGTCGACCGGTACGCCGGTCCAGCGCGAGACGATCTGCGCCACATGGTTCGGCGTCACGGCCTCTTCCATCATGCCGCCGCCGTTGGCCGTGGCTTCCGTCTCGCTCAACTCCTTCTCGAGTTGCGGGATGATGCCGTAGGCGAGCTCGCCGGCACGCTGGTACTGGCCCTGGCGTTGCGCCGCAGCGAGTTCGTTG
>NZ_JBFUKD010000063.1:0-9867 GCF_056401005.1 Microvirga sp. P4_G7
CCTCTGAATCTCGTTCGGCAAGAAAACTTGCATTTTTCAGTTTCTGCAATATCTCTTGCAATAGTCCCGCCCGGTCGTCTAGTCTCTTTTGTGCTGAATGTGAGCGACCGCATGAGCCTGAGCGAGCTGATCGAACGACATCAAGAGGAGCTGACGGCATCCGACCGTCGGCTTGTCGCGGTGTTGCTTGAGGCTCGCGCCGCCGGCAGCTTCTTGCCGGCGCGGGAAATCGCGCAGCGGGCCGGCGTCCATGAGGCGACCGCGGGCCGCCTAGCGCGCAAGCTCGGTTTCGAATCCTACCGCGACCTCCGGGAAGAACTTCAGGACGCGGTGCTGTCCGATCTCGATTCCTCCGCGCGCATGCGAAAGCGGCTCGACCGCGTCGCGGGCCATTCGGTCCTTCAATCGGTCGTGGATGGTGAGGTCCAGGCGCTAAACGCCCTTCCCCACCAGATTTCGCAAGAAGATTTCGACGCCGCAATCGAGCGACTAAACGCGGCCGGTCGCATCGTCATCGGTGGAGAGAGCCACGCCAGCAGCCTCGCCGACCTCTTTGCGCGCAGGCTCGTTCGATCGGGCTACCGCGCTACGTCCATCGCCCATTTCGACTGGGAGGCAGCGGACGAGCTCCTCGGATTGCAGCGCGGGGACGTAGTCGTGGTGATCGCATTTCGCCATGTGAGCGAGGGCTTGAAGAACGTCCTCAGATACGCGCGGTCGGTTTCCGCGCCGACCATTTTCATCACGGACCTGCGCCCGTCCCCGCTCGATGTCGACATATGTCTGTCGGCCCTTCGCGGTCAGACTGGCGAAACCCAATCGATGACCGTGCCCATGGCAATCTGCAATGCTTTGATTTTGGGGCTGTCGAGGATCGACGACGGGCGCTCCTTGGAGACCCTCGCCGAACTTGGCGACCTGCGCCGCGAACTTGGAGTCCATAGCCGGCATTCGGGACGAAAATAACCGACGCCTGGCCAGCGAGAACACCGTCACAAGAGAGAAACAAACTCCGAATAGACGGACAGCAACACGGGAGAGAAATGTGTCAAATCACCATCGTACATCGCAACGGATGCGCAGCCTTCTCGGCGCATCGGCTCTAGGACTCGCCACGATCGGCATCGCGACGACGGCCGGCGCCGCCGACCGCCCTAACGTCACCATCGCCGTCAACGAACTCGCACGCAGTCTCGATCCGGTCGCCCAGACCGGAAACGTCGACGTGCGCATCTATTATTCGATCTTCGACACGCTGATCCGACGCGACTTCGCCCATCCGACGGCAGATGGCGGCGCCAATCTCGTGCCGGGCCTTGCAGAGAGCTGGAGCTGGACGTCTCCCAAGACATTCGACGTCAAGCTCAGGAAGGGCGCGACCTGCCACGACGGCAAGCCGTTCAACGCCGACGACGTTCTGGCGACCTTCTCCCCGGAGCGTCTTTGGGGGCCCAATTCCTATTACCCGGAAGGGCGCGTCTATTTCAGCACCCTGGAGAATGTCGAGAAGCTCGACGATCATACTGTTCGATTTACCACCTCCGAGCACGACGCGGTGATGCAGCACCGGCTGTCGAGCTACACGTCGTTTGTCGTCTGCGACGAGGCGTGGAATGCGTTCAAGAAGCCGGGCGTCGACCACAAGGTCTGGATGGACGAGGCGGCAAAGGCGCTCCGTTGGAATCCGATCGGAACCGGCCCTTACAAGTTTTCTGATTATCAAAAGAACGACAGAATCAAGCTCGTATCGTTTGATCAGTATTTCGAAGGGCAGCCCGCCGCGGCCTCCCTCACATTCAAATCGGTCCCGGAAGTCGCTGCGCGTGTCGCGGGTCTCGTCGCCGGCGACTTCGATATCTCCGTCGAAATCCCGCCGGACCAGTGGGACAGCATCGCCAAGTACAAGGATCTGACCCTTCAGACCGTACCGCTCGAGAACAGCCATATTCTGTCGTTCAACGTCAACGATCCGGTTCTCTCCGACAAGAAGCTTCGCCACGCACTCAGCCTGGCGATCGACCGCAAGGCGCTGATCGACGCCCTTTGGAAGGGCAAGACCTACACGCCGAATGGCCACCAGCTTCCGAGCTTCGGCTCCATGTACATCAAGGACCGGGCCGGTTACGCCCATGACATGGCCCGGGCAAAGAAACTGCTGGCTGAAAGCAACTACAAGGGCCAAGAAATCAGCTACCGGCTGATCCCGAATTACTACCTCTACAATGTCGAGGCGGCGCAGATCATCCAGGAGATGTGGCGCGAACTGGGCGTGAACATTCGCATCGATTTCGTGGAAAGCTTCAAGGAAGTTCGCAAACCCGGTGTGCAGATCTTCCCCTGGTCCAACACCTACCGGATTCCAGATCCGACCGGCGCTTTGCTGGTCCTCTGGGGAGCTGACACCGAGACGCAGACGAGCCACAAACTCTACAAGTCCAGCGACGAGTTCAATGCGCTTAGCAAGGTGCTCTACGTGTCGGCGGACGAGGCCGAGCGACGCAAGACTTTCTCGAAAATGCTCGACTTGTTCGAGGACGATATGCCGATGACGATGCTCTACAACCCAGTGACCGCCTACGTCACGAAGAAGAACATCCATTGGGAACCGTACTCGCAATATTACATGGACTTCCGCCCGTCGAACTTCTCGATCGATCGGAAGTAGCATGGTGGCCGCACCGGTGGGGGACTTCGGTCCCCCCATTCTGAGCGTCGATAACCTGCGGGTCGGATTCCGGACGGCAGCGGGATTCGCCGACATCGTGCACGACGTCAGTTTTTCGATCGGCCGGCAGAAGACACTTTGCATCGTCGGTGAAAGTGGAAGCGGCAAGAGCGTCACCTGTCAGGCGATTCTCGGCCTGCTTGCGCGGAATGGTGCCCAGACGGGTGGACGCATCCTATTCGACGGTCGCGACTTGGGTTCGATGTCCGAAGCCGAACTGAGCGCAATCCGGGGACGCGGTATCGGGATGGTCTTTCAGGACCCCCTCGGATCCCTCAATCCGGTCCACACGGTCGGCAGCCTGYTCGATGAAGCCTTGATGCTTCACACCACCTTGAGGAGACAAGAAAGACACTCCAGAGCGGTCGAGCTTCTCGGCCTTGTCGGAATTCCTGATCCCGAGCAGCGTCTGAAGGCCTATGTGCATCAGTTCTCCGGTGGGATGGCGCAACGGGTGATGATCGCGATCGCGCTTGCATGCCGCCCCAAACTTCTCATTGCCGACGAGCCGACAACCGCTCTCGACGTGACCATTCAGGCGCAGATCCTCGAACTTCTGAATCGCCTCAAAGCCGAACTCGGAATGTCGATCCTCTTCATCACCCATGACCTCGGTGTCGTCGCTGAAATGGCGGACGATGTTGTCGTCATGCGCCATGGACGCATCATGGAATCCGGACCGATCGAACAGGTCTTCGACACACCGACGTCGGAGTACACAAAGAGTCTCCTTGACGCCGTCGCACGGCTCGACACGCCGGCGCCCGTCTATCGTTGGCGGACGGCATCATGATTCCGCAATCGAGCTCCCCTCTCCTGCGCGTGTCCGGCCTCAGACGGTATTACGGGGGGCAATCCTCCTGGTTCAAAGCGGGGCGAACGATCAAGGCCGTCGAAGACGTATCCTTCACCGTGCGCCCGGGCGAGACGTTCGGCGTCGTGGGCGAAAGCGGTTGCGGCAAGACCACGACGGGCCGGATGATTGTCGGCCTCGACCGTCCCACGGCCGGGTCGATCACCTTTGCCGGCGAAGAGTTGACGGCGTTGACGCCGGCGCAGTGGCGGGTCAAGCGCCGAGAGATCCAGATGATCTTTCAGAACCCGCTCTCGGCGCTCGATCCCCGGATGACGATTCGGCGCCAGATCCGCGAGCCGCTGGATCTGCACGACATCGGCGCTCCCGCCGACCGCGATGGTCTCGTCGAGGACCTCTTGAAGGCCGTATCGCTGCAATCGTCCTTGGCCGATCGTTATCCGCACCAGATCAGCGGCGGTCAGGCGCAGCGCGCGGTCATCGCTCGCGTACTCGCCTTGAAGCCGAGCCTCATCGTTTGCGACGAGCCCGTTTCGGCCCTCGACATTTCCGTCCAGGCGCGCGTGACAGCGCTTCTGCAAGAGCTTCAGGATAAACTCGGTATCGCGTACATCTTCATCTCGCACGACCTACGCGTCGTGAAGAAGCTGTCCCACCGCGTCGCCGTCATGTACCTCGGTCAGATCGTCGAGGAGGGTGACACCGACGACGTCTATCAGCGGCCGCTGCATCCCTATACGATGGCGCTGATCTCTGCGATTCCCGATCTGGCGCCCCGCCATGAAAGCGGCCGCATGCGCCTCAACGGTGATCCGCCAAGCCCTGCTTCGCCGCCCAGCGGTTGTCATTTTCATACCCGATGCCCGATGGCGCGCGACCGATGCACGGTCGAGATCCCGGCGCTCCGAGAAATCGAAGGCGGACATGTCGCGCGCTGCCATTTCGCCGAAGAATTCAGAACAGGTCGGTCGCAAGAATGAAGGTCATCGCTCATCGCGGATATTCCGCGCGCCACGCCGAGAATACTCTATCGGCCTACCTTGCCGCCATTGCCGCCGGTGCGGACATGATTGAAAGCGATGCGCGCCTGTCGTCCGACGGCGTCGTGTTCGCGCTGCATGACGCCGATCTCGCGCGCATTGCTAAAAATCCCATCACCGTTGCCGCCACTGGATCGGAACGGCTGAGAGCGGTCCGGCTGGAAGGCGGTGAAAGACTGGCGACGCTGTCGAGTGTCTTGTCCGAGTGCGGGCGGCTCTGTCCCGTGCTGGTGGATGTCAAGAGAAGCGACGCCGCGATCATCCGCGCGATTCTCGACACCATCAAACGGATCGGTCATCGGCATGAAGTGTGGATCGGAGTGCGCGACATCGAGCAATGCAAACTCCTGTCAACGGCGGCTCCCTCGATCCCCGTGCTCGCATTTCTGCAGAACTACGAGGACGCGCCAGCCTTTGAACGCGCCGGAGCGCAAGCGCATCGTGTCTGGGAGGGTGATTTGGGCGCCCCGACAGTTCCAACACTGTTCGGACGTCGTCCGATCTGGGTGACATCAGGCGGTCGCAACACCGGTCGAGAAGTCGGCGATACGGATGCTGCTGGGCTCGCGGCCATTGTCGCCTCGGGCGCGTCTGCGGTACTGTTGAACGATCCGAGTCTGGCGACGGCGTTTCCGCGTGAAGCCCGAGCCCGGGCGAGGATGTAAGCGATGCAAGGGTCCTACTTCGCCAAGAAGGTCGCTCGGGCATTCGTGACGATCTGGCTCGTCGTCACCTTCACATTCATCGCCCTCCACTTGTCGGGGGATCCTATCGAGGCCTTGGTCGGCGATCAGGCGCCACCCGCGGTCATCGCGCATTATCGCGAGAAATTCGGCCTCGATCGCCCGTTGTGGGAGCAGTACGTTTCTTACCTCTCGAGCATTGCCGTCGGAGATTTCGGCCTCTCGATGTCCGATCAAAAGCCGGCGATCAACCTGATCGCCGAAGCGCTTCCGAACACGCTGCGTCTCGGCCTGACGTCGTTCCTCGGCGGTCTGTTCGGGGGCGTGATCCTCGGCATCCTGGCAGCCCTCAACCGCAATCGACCAATCGATCGCTTCGTCATGAGCTTCGCGGTGTTCGGCTTCAGCATGCCGAACTTTTTTCTCGGCATTCTGCTGATGCTCCTCTTCGCTCTGCAATGGCGCATTCTTCCGAGCGCGGGCGCCGACACCCCATGGCATCTCATTCTGCCGGCGGTGACGCTCGGCACCCATTTTGCGGGAACCTTTGCGCGCTTCACGCGATCGGCGATGCTCGAGGTGATGAACAAGCAATACATGATCGCCGCGCGCGCGAAGGGCGCTCCCGCTTCGCGGCGAGTGTTCTGGCACGCGCTTCCCAACGCGGCGATCCCGATCCTCACCATCGTCGGGCTGAAACTCGGGGATCTCGTGGCGGGATCCATCGTCGTCGAAAGCGTCTTCGCGTGGCCCGGGATCGGGCGATTGCTGGTCGGCGCTGTAACCTCCCGCGATTTTGCGCTCGTGCAGGCCATCCTGATCATGGTTTCGATCACGATGATGATCGCGAACCTCGCCGTCGACGTCATCTATACGGTGGTCGACCCACGAATGCGCGCATCGGGGGATTCCAGGCGATGAAGATATCGATTGCCTCCTCCCTTCGCCGTCGGCGCGCGGCGCTGGGACCGGTCAAGGCCGAAACCCGTTATCCGGCCCTCGTCGTCGTTGCCCTCGTCCTGATCGGCCTGATCTTTTCGATCGCCTTGTTGGCGGATCTTCTCGCGCCTTACGATTATCGTGCTCAATCGCTGCGACTGCGTCTCGCGCCGCCAGTCTTCCTGGGCGGAGATTGGCGTCACATCCTCGGCACCGACGAGCTCGGCCGGGATATTCTCAGCCGTCTCCTTTACGCCACCCGTTTCAGCATCGTGATCGCCCTCGCGGGGACGTTGATGGGCGCCACACTCGGCACCGTGCTGGGCTTCGTCGCCGCCCATTACCGCGGTGTGGTCGAGGAGGCGATCATGATGCTCGCCGACGTGCAGGCCTCGCTGCCCTTCATGCTGATCGCGCTCGCGTTGATCGCCGCGTTCGGTGGCAGCGTGTTCTTGTTTACCGCGATCATGGGCATCTACGGTTGGGAGGTCTTTGCCCGCCTCACCCGGGGTGTCGTGCTGTCCGCCAATGGCCAGGGCTACGCCACCGCGATGACTGCCCTCGGCGCTCCGCCGCGTTACATCTATCTGCGCCATATCCTGCCCAACATCTTCAGCGTGCTGATCGTTCAGTTCACGCTGAATTTTCCGCAAGTGATCCTGCTGGAAACGTCCCTCAGCYTTCTCGGATTGGGAATCCGACCACCGCTGACGAGCCTTGGGCAGATGCTCGGATCGGGCCGCGCCTATATCACGACGGCATGGTGGATCGCGATCCTTCCAGGTACCATGATCTTCGTGACGACGATGTCGATCTCGCTCATTGGCGACTGGCTTCGGGACCGCCTCGATCCGACCCTTCGCGATCAGTGACGAGCGATCCTCTTCGCGATCGCAAGCGGGCTGCCAACGGCGCCTCACCGCTCAGAGCATGTTTTGCTACCGCCGATGCTTATGGGAGAAAAACCATCTCTTCCTGAACGTTCTTTAAAAAGAACATTCTATCTTGAAATGCTCAACATATTGGGTTCTTTTAAGCGAACAAGACGCGTGAGATGCGCTGTCTTGTCCGCTGTTGTCGGTCAGATTCAAGCGCCTGGGAAAGGTCGCTTTTGCCGGCGCGGGAGTGTCGATAACGCGGGTACTCCCCCTTTCATGAATGCCAACGTCGAGGCCCGATCCATCATGTCTAAAGTCTTCGTCATTCACGAGAACGGCGTTTGGGTCGAGCCGCTGCGTACGGCGTTTCAGGAACTCAAGACGCCCTTCGAAGAGTGGTTTCTCGACCAGGGTGTTCTCGACCTGCGCGCGCCGCCGCCGGAAGGCGTGTTTTACAATCGCATGAGCGCATCGTCCCACACCCGCGACCATCGCTATGCGGCCGAATATACCGGCGCCGTACTTGCTTGGCTGGAGCGATACGGGCGAACAATCGTCAACGATTCGCGCGCACTTCGGCTCGAAGTCAGCAAGGTCGCGCAGTACGAGGCGCTGGCGCCGTTCGCGATCCGCACGCCGGACACGTTGGCCGTCGTCGGAAAACACAATATTGCAGAGGCTGCAAAGAGTTTCGGCTTCCCTCTGATTCTCAAGCACAATCGCGGAGGAAAGGGCCTCGGCGTGCGACTGTTCCTCAGCGAAGCGGCTTTGTCAGAACATCTTCTCTCGGACGATTTCGAGGAGCCGGTCGACGGTATCACGCTGATCCAACGCTACATCCAATCGCCGGAGCCTTTCATCACACGGCTCGAATTTGTCGGCGGCCGCTTTCTCTACGCAGTTCGCGTAGATACCAGCCAGGGATTCGAACTCTGTCCAGCCGACGCGTGCAACGTCGAATCCGCGGCGATCGGCTCAGCCGCCTGCCCGGCGGTTGCGCCTTCTGAAAAGTTCCGGATCGTCGAGGGATACACGAATGCACAGATCCCCGCCTACGAGCGGTTTCTTGCGGCGAACGGGATCGGCATTGCAGGAATCGAGGTCATCGCGGATGCTCAGGGCGATATCTACACCTACGATGTGAACACCAATACCAACTACAACCCGGACGCAGAAGCGCGTGCGGGCATCCACGGCATGCGTTCCATCGCCCGCCATCTGACCGGCCTTCTTCAAAACGCACGCGTCGCGCGCGCCGCTTGAGGCTTCTAGATCAGCCTGATCCGGTTTCCGACCTCCACGTCGAAACCTGATCCGCTGGCGATCGCAACAGCGTTGCTCCGAAATTCTCTCCGCTATCCAAGGCGTGCATCCTGGCCGGATCATGTCTTATCATCCACTGCCGCCGCCTTGGCACTGGCGGCTCCCCACCGCGCGGACGTCCGAACCCTGTTCAAAGGATTGCAGCCATGAGCATACCATCTCGAAGAATGCGCCTGATCACTCTCGCATTGGCATTCTGCGCCTCGACTGCGCTACCCGCGCTGGCATCGAAAGAGCGGTTCGTGGTCGATCTCGTCAACGAACCTTCGTCACTCGATCCGCAGGTGCAATGGAATCCTGACAGCTACTACGTCTACCGCAACATTTTCGACAATCTGGTCACGCGCGACGAGAAAGGCGAGATCGTTCCTCAGGTCGCGACCTCTTGGAAGTATCTGTCCGACACGCAGATCAGCTTTCAGATTCGAGAAGATATTATCTTTCATGATGGAAAGAAGCTGACGCCCGAGGATGTGGCGTTCAGCATTCAGCGGATCACCGACCCCAAATTCGGCAGCCCCCAGCTCGGGCAATTCGACCAGATCACCAAAGCCGAAGTGACCGGTCCGAACACGGTGACGGTGACGACGAAAAGCGCGTACCCGGCGTTGCTGGCCCAATTGGTGAAATTGTCGATCGTGCCCAAGCACGTCGTCGAGGCCGTCGGCAAAGATGCTTTCAATACGCAGCCCGTCGGCAGCGGTCCGTATCAGTTCGACGGTTGGCAACGGGGCGTGCAGGTCACGCTGAAGCGGAACGATGCCTATTGGGGGCAAAAGGGACCGTTTCCCGTCGCCGTCTTTCGCGCCGTTCCGGACGCGGCGACCCGCCTCGCCAACTTGCAGGCAGGAACGAGCGATCTCGGCGTTACGCTCGATAGCGATCAAGCGACCCAATTGAAGAGCGCCGCGAATGTCCAACCGCTGACCGGTCTGACCGAGCGCGTCGCCTATCTGCGTCTCAACACCACGAAGCCGCCCTTCGACGATGTGCGCATCCGCCAGGCGGCCGCCTACGCCGTCGACAAGGACGGGATCGTCGATGGCATCCTCGGCGGCTTCGACAAGCCGGTCAATGTCATGACGGCGCCTCCGGTCTTCGGCTTTGTCGACAAGATCCAGGCGCCGACCTATTCCCTGGAGAAAGCCAAGGCGCTCGTCGCAGAGGTCGGCCCCAGCGCGAAGGCCGAGATCGAGATCGCGACTTCACCGGTTTTCGACCAGCGCGTCGTCCAGGCCATCCAGCAAATGCTGAACGAGGCCGGCCTGAACGTGAAGATCAACATGTCGGATATGGCGAGCTATCTCAAACGCGCGCAGGCGGGTCCCGAAACGACGTCGACGCTGAGCTTCGGCCGGTGGTCCTGTGCTTGTCAGGACGCGGACGGCATCCTCTTCCCGCTCCTTCACAAGAGCAGCTCCTGGTCGGCCTACCGCAGCCCGGAAACCGACAAGCTGCTGGAAGA
>NZ_JBFUKD010000064.1:0-9858 GCF_056401005.1 Microvirga sp. P4_G7
GCGCGTCAGCCGCTCGTCATCGGAGACGATACGGTGGAACGCTTCCAGCGCCACGCTTTCGGCTTCTTCAGTGTTTATTTTCCTTAATGCCATGTTCCTGACCGCAAATGCCTTTCGCCAGCACCTATTTGCTTTTCATCAACGCGTGACCAGCTACGTCTAGTTTCTAGGGCACGATGCCGGAAAGTGCGAAGCGGTTTTCGGGTGACATCTTGCTTCACTCATCGCGATTTCGCGAACGATCGAGCCGGTGACGTCTGTTTGGCTCAGGGGCTGCGGCAATGAAGAAAACCGTGCTTATTGTTGAGGACAACGAACTCAACATGAAGCTCTTCAACGATCTTCTCGAAGCCCATGGCTACGCCACCCTGAAAACGGGCCATGGAATCGAGGCGATGGAGCTCGCCCGGGCGCACAAACCCGACCTGATCCTGATGGACATSCAGCTTCCCGAGGTTTCCGGCCTCGAAGTGACGCGCTGGCTGAAGCAGGATGAGGATCTGAAATCGATTCCGGTCATCGCGATCACCGCCTTTGCCATGAAGGGCGACGAGGAGCGCATTCGGGAAGGGGGCTGCGAAGCCTATCTCTCGAAGCCGATCTCGATTGCGAAGTTTCTCGAAACCGTCAGAACTTATCTCAACGCGGACGAAAAGCCCGCATGACGGGCCGCATACTGATCGTCCAACGTGATTTTGCACGGGCGGCCCGGATCGAGAATGTTCTGGCCCGGGCTGGCTTCGACGTCGCAATCGCCACGAGCGCCGCTGACGCACTGATCCTTTGCCGCCGGGGCCGTATGGATACGGTCCTGATTGACGCGGAATGGGCCGAGGGTCCTACGCTGTGCCGAACGATCCGTCGTGATTCCTCGCTCGAAAAGGTGTCCGTCGCGGGGGTGAGCACAGCCTGGAACGCCGCCGCGCGTCTTTGGGCAATGGATGCGGAAATCGACGAATTCATCGTGCTGCCGATCAGCGACGGCTGGCTCGTTCACAGAGTCGGGAACCTATGTCAGATCTCTGAGATAAAACAGAATTTTGCACGAACGGCGCTGCTCGCCGGGTTTCGGGATCCGATGGAAGCGCGTTATGAGCCGAGGCGCCCCAAAGTGCTCCTGGTTGATCCGAACATCCGTTCGGCGGATCGGCTGAAGGCGGTTCTCGCACCGGGATACGAAGTGATGTCGATCGCGGAGGAGGGGCGTCTGCGGGCGCATCGCTCCGCCGCCGAATTCGATGTCATCGTGTGCGATCCAGGAGTCGTCGCCGCGGCCGGAATCGATTTCCACACCTGGCTTCGGGCGACGGACGCATTCGGCTGCCGCGCAGGCCTGGTCGTCGTCGGCGACTGCGACGACGATCTTCAGCAGGGCGCGCAGCTCCTCGAAGCCGATGACGGTCTTTTCAGGCCTGTGGATAGATCCGAACTGCTGTGCCGTGTGGCGCTGTCAGCGCGCAAGCGGTCGCTGATCAAGGATCTCCGGATCTTGGAGGTCCGCTTGGAGTTGAAATCCCTGTTGTTTCGGCCGACGCCCGTCCGCATCGAGGACAGGCTCTATCGCTGGGCGGCTTGAGCTTCCCTTACGCACAGCTTTCGTTCAAACTCTTCACCCGGCCGATTCGCCCCTTATTGCATCGGTGGTCGAATTCTGTTTTGCTGGTCGTCGGAATTTCTCCCTGAACCAGGGAGGCATTGTCTGGTTGTGGTCTTCCCCTCATCGGAAATGCTTGAAAACAAAGGGATTGAGCGCGGTCATACGGCGTCCGCGCTCTTCAAGACGCCCCGGATGCTCAGGTCCGCCGCATCTCCTGGGACTTCGTGGGCTCGGCCAAGCTGGGGGCGGATGTCGCCTCCTCAGCCCCGCCTCCAGCTGGCCACCTCCTTTGAAGCGAAACGGTTGAAGCTTGGGGGCTTCCCGTGACCAAAACCATCGCTCCCCCCGACCTCGGCTCACATCCGCTGCAACGGAGCATGGAACGGACCATGAAGGCTCCCGTAGGGGYCTTGTATCGGGCCTGGACCTCCGAGTTCGATCGGTGGTTCGCCGCGCCCGGATCGGCGCTCATGCGAGCGGAGCCGAACGCTCCGTTCTTCTTCGAGACGCAGCACCAGGGCCAGCGGCACCCCCATTACGGCCGATTTCTGCAGGTGGTCCCGGAACGGACTGTTTCACTCACATGGATGTCTGCGGGGACGAAGGGCGCGGAGACGATCCTCACGATTGCGCTCGAAGCTCGGGCCGATGGCACCACGCTCAGGCTCGTTCATGCAGGTTTCCCCGACGCCGCGTCGCTGCGTGCCCATGAAGAGGCTTGGCCGCTGATCCTTGCCCATTTGGACGAGACGCTGCGCTAGAGAACCTCCAAGGCACACCAACAAAAACCAAAACACACAAACAAAGGACTAAGCACACAAACAAAAACCGCCCCGGTCGGGGCGGTTTGAACGGTCGATCGAATGTCCTTGCGGACGATTACTTGATCTTCGTTTCCTTGAACTCGACGTGCTTCTTCGCGACGGGGTCGTACTTCTKCATCACGAGCTTGTCGGTCTTGGTGCGGGAATTCTTCTTCGTCACGTAAAAATAGCCGGTGTCGGCGGACGAGACGAGCTTCACTTTGATGGTTGCGGCTTTGGCCATGGTCGGGGACCTCTTGTTGGGTATTCGGCTCAGCCGAAATACAAAGGGCCGGGTTACCCCGGCCGGAATTTCCGGGTCTCAATGCCCCATAACGCCCGTTCCGTCAAGGGATTCGGCGCTTGAACGTCGATTACAGGTCTTCCCGTAGGAAGCGACCGTTCCGCTGATAGAAAAACGGCACCGGAAGCTCTTGAATGAAGCCGGCTGCGATGCGGGCTTCGAGTTCGACGAGTACCGTCCGAGTGATCCCCGGGAGATCCAGCGCCTTGGTTTCGGCAAAAGTGACCCAGGTCAGCTCTACGAGTTCGGAATCGGGCCCGACGACCCCCTCCACGGACGCGGCGACGCATTCGCGGTCGATGGCGAAAAAGCGCGTATCGAAACGCTTGACGCGCTTCGGCGGCGTAATCGCCCGGGCCACGAATTGAAGCGTGTCGAGTTCGGGAAAGACGCCGTGCTCCTTGAAGGCCGCCCATGACCCGGCCGGAGTGCTCTCAGGAGCGCCGTAATCCGTCGATCCCAGGAGGAGCCCCGTTTCCTCGAAAGTCTCTCGGATCGCAGCGAGGGCGAGCGCGCGACTGCGCTGCCACGAGGGACGCGTGACGCGGGCCATCAAGGCGTCTTCGGCACGCGGGTGAAGAGAGCCCGCAACCGACATCCGTCGGTCTTCAGGCTCGATCCGCCCGCCCGGAAAGACGAACTGACCCGGGATGAATTTGTGGCGGTCGCTTCGGCGTCCCATGAGCACCTTGGGCGCGCGAGCCGTGCGGTCGATGACGATCAGCGTGGCAGCGTCCTGTGGGCGCAGGGCGGGCGCGTTGGCGTCAAACGCCGTGGAAACCAGAACGTGGGCTTCCACCGGGGACGCCTTCGATACGACCTTCGGCACCTGGCATCTCCTCTGCAGCCTTCTTGGCGCGCGCCGCGCCGAATCCGTGCATGCCTAGCGCGTATTGCAGGCCGACGACAGCGCCTTTGACCGGCTGCAAAAGGCCGACGCACAGGCCGAGGGTGAGGGCAGGCCAAAAGGTCACCTGTACCCAGAGCGGAATATCGAAACTGGTCTCCGCGACGAGGACGCCGTAGCCGACGAGATGTCCAACGATAAAAATCACGATGTAGGGCGGCAAATCGTCGGCCCGGTGATGATGAAACTCCGTTCCGCATGCGCCGCAGATGGGATTGACCTTGAGAAAGCGGCCGAAAAGGCGCCCGCTCCCGCAGGCGGGGCAGCGTCCCATTAGACCGCGCTTCATGGCGACGAGTCGGGTGGGGTCATCGGCGACGGTTCGGCCGGCGACGATTCGGTCGGCGACGATTCGGTCGGTCTGCATCAAAATCCTCGATCAAGCGCGCTCAGCGCTTGCGCTTCACTTTGGCCCGCGTCTTGGATTTGGCCGCATTCTTCGCAGGTCTGCGCTCAGGTTTCGAACGGCCTTTCCGATCACCGCCCCGCTTGCCGCCGAAGCGCCCCTCGGAGAGAACCTCAAAACGCAAAGCGCCGGCTACCGGAGCCGCTTCTACCAGTTTCACCTGAACCTTGTCGCCGAGACGGAAGGTCTCGCCGGTGCGTTCCCCGCGGAGCGCGTGGTTGCCTTCCTCGAAACGATAATAGTCGGCGCCGATGGTCCCGGCCGGAACGAAACCGTCGGCTCCCGTCTCGCTGAGCTTGATGAACAGGCCGGCCTTCGTCACCCCGGAGATCTGTCCGTCGAAGGTGGCCCCGATCCGGTCGGCGAGATGGTGGGCAATGAGCCTGTCGACCGTTTCTCGTTCCGCGGCCATCGCACGGCGTTCGGCCATAGAGATGCGGGAAGCGATTTCGGCAAGTTCCTGGCGCGTCGTCGTTGCCGACAAACCGTCCTTTCCGAGTTTGAGCGCTGTGATCAATGCACGGTGGACGACGAGATCCGCGTAACGGCGGATGGGCGAAGTAAAATGCGCGTACCGACGCAGGTTGAGGCCGAAATGGCCGTAATTCTCAGCGGAATATTCCGCTTGCGATTGCGAGCGCAGGACGACTTCGTTGATGAAGATCTGATGCTCGGTGCCATCGACGCTGGCGAGAATGCGGTTGAACAGTTCCGGCTTGACGACATTGCCTTTCGGGAGCTTCAACCCGATCGATGCGAGCACGTCTCCGAGGCCGCGCATCTTTTCGAGCGAGGGTTCGTCGTGCACCCGATAGATGAGCTCGAAGCCGGCCTTCTCGAGCGTTTCGGCCGCGGCGACGTTGGCGAGGATCATGAATTCCTCGATGAGCTTGTGTGCTTCCAGCCGCTCCGGAATGAGAACGCGGTCGACCGTTCCATCGGGCTTGAGAACGATCTTTCGCTCCGGCAGATCGAGAAACAGTGGCTCGCGGATATCGCGCGCCTTCTTCGCGGTCTGGTAGGCCGCCCACAGAGGCTTCAGGATGCCGTCGAGGAGCGGCCGAGTGGTTTCGTCGGGATGCCCGTCGATCGCCGCCTGAGCCTGCTGGTATGAGAGTTTCGCGGCAGAGCGCATCATGACGCGATGGAAGCTGTGGTGCTTCTTGCGACCGTGGGAATCGAGCACCATGCGCACCGCGAGAGCAGGCCGTGGTTGGTGCGGTCGCAGCGAGCACAGGTCGTTGGAAATCCGTTCGGGCAGCATCGGCACGACGCGATCCGGAAAATAGACGGAATTGCCGCGTGCGAGCGCTTCCCGATCGAGCGCGGTTCCTGGGCGCACGTAAGCGGCGACGTCGGCGATGGCGACGGTCACGATGAAGCCGCCCGCATTGCCTTCGTCTTCGTCGCGCACCGCATGAACCGCATCGTCGTGATCCTTCGCGTCGGGCGGATCGATGGTGACGAGGKGGACATCGCGCCAATCCTCGCGTCCTGCCAGCGACAAGTGCTCGGCCTTCTCCGCCTCCGCCGAGACATCGGCGGGAAAGGCATTGGGAATTCCGTGGGCATGGATGGCGATCAGGCTCACAGCCTTCTCGGAGGTGAGCGATCCCAGCCGCTCCTTCACCTTCGCGTGGGGCGGTCCGAGGCGGCCTCCTTTGAGGACCGTCACCGCGACGAGATCGCCATCCTTCGCGTCGCCTTCATCCCCGGGCCGGATCAGGAACTCGCGCTCGCGGCTTTTCTTTTCCACGGGAACAAGGCGTGCGCCGCCCTCAGGCAACGCGTGGAAGATGCCGAGAACCTGCGCTCGGTGTTTCTCCAGAATTTTGACGACGCGTCCGGTGTAGCGATGAATGTCGTTCTTGAGCGGAGAGACACGGATCAGCGCGCGGTCGTTGATCCCGGGGGTAGGCTGTCCGCGCTGCGGCTTGCGCGGCAGGGTGACGAGAATGGTGGGGATGGGGCCATGCTCCTCAGCGTCCCATTCGGCAGGTTCGGCAATCAATTCGCCATCCTCGTCCCGGCGGCGAATGTCGGCGAGCACGACCGGCGGCAGCTGCCCCGCCTTGTGCATGGTTTTGCCTTTTCGGTCGACGACTCCTTCGACCTCGAGATCCTTCAGCATCTGTTTCAGCCAGATCTTGTCCCCGCCTTGAATGTTGAAGGCGCGCGCGATCTCGCGCTTGCCGACCTTGCCAGGAGACTTGGCGATGAAAGCAACGAGGTCTTCTCGGGAGGGAAGAGCAGGCGGGGCGGTTATGGAGCGTTTGGCCAAGTTCGGGTCTTTTCGAAGCGTCTCTGAAAAAGAAGCTCTGGTTCCAGGGGCTGTGTCTCGCGGGCTGAAAAGCCGACGGAAGGCGTCATAGGAGAGAAATAGGACTTTGGCATAAAGGTTGCGAGGTCGCATAGCGCTGCCATCGGTCTATAATGGCGATCTTCCGTTACGTGAGGACATCATGCGTCTGTCTCATTTCCACGGCCTGCCCTTCGCCCTCCTGCTCGCGGGCACAGCCGGCGCTCAGGATTTCGACATCAAGGGTTTCGTCGCCAAGGCCGCCGAGGGCGGTCGAACAGGTATGGCTCAAAAGACCAAAGCTGTGGACGCCAAGCCAGCGGAGGCGGGTGAAGTGGTCGTGACGATCATCCGCTCGGAAGGAGTGGAGACCAAGAGCAAGCCGGCCGAGGCCGGCGACATGGTCGTCCGCAACCGCTGCCCGGAGACCGGAAACGAGCAATATCTGGTCAAAGCGGCGTCTTTCGCCAAGCGTTACGGCACGCCGCAAAGTGAAGGCGATGCGCAAGGCTGGCGTGCCTTCCGCCCGACGGGCACGCCGATGCGGTACGTGATCCTGGCCCAGGGAGAGGGCCCATTCGCCTTCAAGGCGCCATGGGGTGAGGGAATGGTGGCAAAGGCGGGCGACGCCATCGTGCAGGATCCCACCAACCCGACCGATACCTATCGTATCGCAGCCGCGGCGTTCACCTGCACATATGAGATCGTCGAGAAGCCGAAAGCAGGCGGTTAGCAAGGGATCTGAAGCGACCGCGCAAAAAGAAAGGCCCCACGAAGGGGGCCTAAAGGCGCCGGCTCGTGGGGGCAGAATGAGCCGGTAGTGCCCAGTCAACGACGAGCCCCGGAAGAAGGTTCCGAAGAATTTTCATATTTTTTTTGCCGAAGTTTAGCTGGTTCGATTTGCTGGTTGTGACGGGCGTCTACGCCTGCGCAGCGCTTCAGATATCCAACTGAGCTTCGTCAGCGAAAGCCGCGCGCTCGGAGATGAAGATGAAGCGTGCCTCGGGTTTGTTGCCCATCAGGCGCTCCACCGCGTCGCCCGTTTCCGGCCGGTCGTCGGCTTCGATGACGACCTTGAGCAGGGTGCGCTTCTTCGGATCCATGGTGGTTTCCTTCAGTTGCGCCGGCAGCATTTCGCCGAGGCCCTTGAAGCGGCCGATTTCGACCTTGCTGCCGCTCTTGAACGCGGATTTGAGGAGCTTGTCCTTGTCCGCATCGGTGCGCGCGTAAACCGTCTTGCCACCATGGCTCAGGCGGTACAGCGGCGGAACGGCGAGATAGAGGTGCCCGGCATCGATCAGCCGGGGCATCTGCCGATAAAAGAACGTGATCAGCAGCGAGGCGATGTGCGCGCCGTCCACGTCCGCGTCGGTCATGATGATGACCTTCTCGTAGCGCAGATCGGCATCGCGGTAATGGGAGCCCATGCCGCAGCCGAGAGCCTGGACGAGGTCGGACAGCAGTTGGTTCTGGTGTAGCTTGTCCCGACCGGCCGAAGCGACGTTCAGGATCTTGCCGCGCAACGGCAGGATGGCTTGGCTCTTGCGGTCGCGAGCCTGCTTGGCCGAGCCACCGGCGGAATCGCCCTCGACGATGAAGAGTTCCGAACCCTCCGCGCCTGCATTCGAGCAATCGGCCAACTTGCCGGGGAGACGCAGTTTGCGCGTCGCGGTCTTGCGGGCGACTTCCTTTTCCTGGCGCCGGCGCAGGCGCTCTTCGGCACGGTCGATGACCCAGTCGAGCAGCTTGTTGGCTTGCTGCGGGGAGGCAGCGAGCCAATGGTCGAACGTATCGCGGATCGCCGTTTCGACGATGCGTCCGGCTTCAAGGGTCGCGAGCTTGTCCTTGGTCTGGCCCTGGAATTCCGGCTCACGGATGAACACCGAGAGCATGGAGGCGCAGGTCGCCATCACGTCGTCGGTCGTCACGGCCGCCATGCGTTTTTGCTGGCCGACACGCTCGGCGTGCTCGCGCAATCCGCGCAGCAAAGCGATGCGCAGGCCGTTCTCGTGCGTGCCGCCATCGGGTGTCGGGATGGTATTGCAGTAAGATGACGAGAAGCCATCTTCGTTCGCCATCCACGCGACTGCCCATTCGAGCGACCCGTGGCCGCCCTGCTTGGTGATCTTGCCGGCGAAGACCTGGTCCGAGACGAGTTCCTTGCCTTCGATGTCGCGCGCCAGATAATCCTTCAACCCGTTCGGGAAACGGAACACGGCCTCGGCCGGCACCTTGTCGATGCTGTCGAGAAGGGAAGGGGCGCACTTCCAGCGAACCTCGACGCCGCCGAACAGATAGGCCTTCGACCGCGCCATTTTGAACAGGCGGCGAGGCAGAAAATGCGCCCCTTTGCCGAAGATCTGGTGATCGGGTTTGAAGCGCACCTTGGTTCCGCGCCGATTGGGCGCCCGGCCGATTGTTTCCAGCTTGGTCTGCGGCGCGCCGCGCGAGAACACCTGACGGTACAATGTCTGGCCGCGCGCCACTTCGACCTCGAGAATTTCGGACAAGGCGTTGACGACGGAAACGCCGACGCCGTGCAAGCCGCCAGAGGTTTCGTAGACTTTGGAGTCGAACTTTCCACCCGCATGGAGCGTCGTCATGATGACTTCGAGGGCGGACTTTTTCGGGAACTTCGGATGCGGATCGACCGGAATGCCGCGACCGTTATCGGTGACGGAAAGCCAGTTGTCCTCCTCCAGCTCCACTTCGATGAAGCTCGCGTGACCGGCCACCGCCTCGTCCATGGCGTTGTCGATCACTTCGGCGAACAGGTGGTGCAGCGCCTTCTCATCGGTGCCGCCGATATACATGCCGGGACGACGACGGACGGGCTCGAGACCTTCCAACACCTCAATGGTGGAGGCGTCGTAATCGCTCTCCGCGGGAACGGCGTTGCGCGTCACCTTGGCAGCGGCATTCCGCGCCGATGCAGGCGCAGCGCGCTTGGCTGCCGCCCCGCGGCCATCTCCGAAAAGATCGTCGTTGTCAGTCATGGAATTTCTGGACCGAAATGATTCGCTTGATTCAAGAACTATAGCGCATCCGACGGACCGAATGCGAACAAAACAGAAACTTACGTTGCTTGTGGCGAACGCTAGTAGCACCTTTCACGGGAAAACCTCAAATATGAGGCGGCACGAGAACGAGACGCATTTTGTCAAACGTTATAACAATTGAAATACGGACAAATCTGTCGTAACGTAAGTGTCATCCGCCGGACACGGATAATCAGTAGGAACTGGTTGGCTCTCGTTCACGTTGATCGGTTAAGCTCGAGGTCGAAGAGGGGAGATTCGGACGTGTCGCCAAGAACTGCAGTCGGACCAGCGCAGAACCTGCATCTCGATCGCGCGGCGAGAGTCGCCGGTGAAGCGTTCGCTTTCAGCGAGCCGGAAATCGCCAGCAATTCAGGCTGGTCGTTGGGTTGGACGCTGAGTGTCGCTGCCGCAATCGCGACCACGTTCGCCGCTTTGGCCTATCTCGGTACGCCATTCTGAACGACTTCGTTGCAGGACGGGGCAAGACGTGCTGCCCCGTCG
>NZ_JBFUKD010000065.1:0-9815 GCF_056401005.1 Microvirga sp. P4_G7
TCGAACATTTCCTGTTTCACGTCACTGCCGGGGCCGACGTCGATCGTGGGGTAGGGCCTGGGGTTGGAGCCGTCGGCATCCATGTAGTGGGCGCGGCCCACCACCACCTCGGCCTCGGGGTTGGCGGCGACCGCCTCGTTGACGCGCCAGAGCGCGCGGTCGCTCTGCACGTCGTCCGAATTGAGCCAGGTGATCCACGGTTTGGACGTGCGGGCGAAGCCCTTCACGATCGCATCCGACTGGCCCTCGTCCTTTTCACTGACCCAGCGGATCCTCTCGCCGTAAGCTTCGAGACGCCTGACCGTATCGTCGGTCGATCCCCCGTCCATGACCAGGATTTCGAGATCCGGGTAGTTCTGGTCGAGGAGCGAGCGGATGGTTTCGTCGATGAAACGGCCCTGATTGAACGATGGGACGACGACGCTGATACCAATGACCGGCGTTTCCGCTTTCGACAGGGGCTCGGCGTTTTCCATCGACTTCAAATTTCCTCTTCCGAGAAGCAATCGGTGAATTTCACGTGGAAAGACAATCGCCGATTGTTCTTGTGGTCCGGGATATAGGAGGTGAAGGCGAATTCCATGGCCTCGGCGGAGCCGGGAATATCGAGCCGCTCGATCTTGTCGGCCTCGAGCCGATACTCGGCCACGATCGCCTTGCCGGCCTTGACACGGAGGGTCATGGCGCGCGGTGCCCGCCCTTCGAGAACGAGAGGACGGTCGCGCAAGGGTGAGGGCGAAAGGCGGACCCGGGTCGCGAGCCAATTGTCGAAATACACGCCCGATACGCCAGACGTGAGCGGCCCGAGCGCAGGAGCGAGCCTGGGGGACAGCTTGATTCTGCGGCGCAGGCGCGCCTTCAACCCGCCGGCGACTTTGCGCGCCACGTGCCGAAGCGCCTTGGCGGGTGGGTAGGAAGGGTCACCCAATCGCGCGGCATCGTATTCGACAAAGGCCTTTTCCAGATGCGGCACGCGCCGGACAATTCTGGCGAATGCGTCATGACGCTCCCAGAGCCGGTGGTTCCAATAGCCCTGAACGTAGCTCTTGCTGACCCGCCCCGCATGCTTGCGGGAGACCATGAAGATCTCGCGATAGATCAGGTTGCGCGCCGACAGGGTCTTTGTTTCCGGATAGAGGCGGGAATTGGCGAGAAGAATCGGCAGATGACGGATCGTGCCGCCTTTGCGTGCGACCCGCAGCCAATATTCGTAGTCCATCACGTAGTCGAGAGTATCGTCGAAGAGGCCGAAGCGCTCCACCACCGACGAGCGCCAGAACGTGGCTGGCTGGCAGACGCAGCAATCCTGCACCAGGCGGTCGAAGGAATAGGCGGCCGTCAGATAGCGCCCGGTGACGTTGTCGTCGACGTCGATGTAATGGGCGTCGCCGTAGACGAGATCGACATCACGGTTGTCCTGGAAGAACCGCACGACGGTCTCGACGGCATCCAACTCCAGCGTGTCGTCGGAATTCAGATAGGCGAGAATCTGCCCCGAGGTGCGCACCAGCCCTTTGTTGATGGCATCGGTCTGCCCTTTGTCCTTCTCGGAGACCCAACTGATCCGGTCGCCGTAGGATTTGAGGATGTCGACCGATTCATCGCTCGACCCCCCGTCCATGACGATCAGTTCGATGTTGGGGTAGGTCTGATTGAGAACGCTGTCGATGGTGCGCTTCAGGAAGCGGCCCTGATTGTACGAGGGCGTCACGATCGAGACCTTGATCGACGTGTCGAGAGGCGCCATCGGGATCGCCGGGGCGTCCGTTACGGGGGCGGGAACGATGGGGCGCTCTCCCGGGTCGCGGGCGGCGACGCGCCGGAACGCTTGTTTCAGATTGTCCGCCGCCTTCTGCCAGGTATAGCGACCGACCCGCGCTCGTCCTTTCGCGATCAGGTTTTCGACCAGGGGGCCATCTTGGACGATGCGGGACATCTGAGCTGCGATGTCGGTTGCGTCGGTCGGGTCGCAGAGCAGGGCCGCGTCGCCCGCCACTTCCGGCAGACTCGAGGTGTTGCTGCAGATGACGGGGCAATCGTTGTCGAACGCCTCCAGCACCGGCATGCCGAACCCTTCGAAAAGGGATAGGAAGGTCAGTGCCTTGGCGTGGCGATAGATGTAGACGAGCTCATCGCGCGAGACGAAACCCAGATGGTGAACACCCTCGGAAGCATGCGTGGCGGCGAGCTCTTGCCAGCCGCGAGGATGCCCCGTGAGGAGGAGCGAGTAATCGCCCGCCAGAGGATCATTTTTCTTGAACAGAGCGAACGCGTCGAGAAGCGTCGCGTGGTTCTTGTGCCGCCATAGGTTGGCGGGAAAGAAAAAGAACGGCTCATACGCGCCAATCTTGGACTTGAATGCGTCGGAAACGTTGAGATCCCGGCCGATATCGGCGACCTGCGACGACGGTTGCATCAGGAACACGTCGTCGTAGGCGTTGTGATAATGGGCGCGGATCGTGCCGGCGGCGTGTTCCGAATTGGTCGCGACCGCACCGCCGCCAGTGATCAGACGCGCGAAATGAGTGCGTCTCAGGCTGAGCGTGCCGGCGTCGAAGAAATCCGGAAAGGATTCATGCTGCAGATCGGGAATGAAGACGACCTGCTTATGAAGAGGAAACGTCAGCTCGTCCTCGTTCGGGAACGGTCGATAGAGCACGTCGATATCCTCCGCATCCAGGACGCCCTGGAGGGACGGATAGAAATTGCCGAGGGGCAGTGTGTAGTGTGTGACGTTCGGCGCCGAGACGGGAACGAGGTCCTGATTGAACATCGTTCCGAAGATGTGAAACTGCCAATCCGGGCACGATCGGATCAGGGCGCGGAAGGTTTCCGTGATCTGGGGGGCGATGCCGCCCGAGGCGCCGCGCGTGATGTGCCGAAGGTCGATGCCGACCCTCAGTGGATTGTCGTTCATTGCGGTGGAGCGGGGCATCGCTGGTTGAGGGACTCGCATGGAGGGCGGGCTTGGGACTGAATCGAAGATCGCCGTGTCCGTCCTGTCATCGTCCTTGAACGGCGTCGATCGTCCTCCTTCGAACAAGGAGCGCGGCATCGACGTCTTCCGTCAGCCGGCCAGGCGGTTTCGGATCGAGTCGGCTTCGCTGTTGCCGCGGTTGGTACCGTTGTTGCGGAACAGGTCGAGATCGGCCTGGACCATCTCGCTGACCAATTCCGGGAACGTGGTTTTATGGGTCCAGCCGAGCTTGGCCTTGGCCTTGGCCGGATTGCCGAGCAGAAGCTCCACTTCCGTCGGGCGGAAATAGCGCGGATCGACTTCAACCAGGACGGTGCCGGTCTTCTCGTCGACACCCACTTCGTCGACACCCTCGCCACGCCAAGCGATGACACGCCCGACATGGGCGAACGCGCGCTCGATGAACTCACGCACCGTATGGGTCTCGCCGGTGGCGAGCACGTAGTCGTCGGCCTCGTCCTGCTGCAGGATCCGCCACATCCCCTCGACATACTCGCGGGCGTGGCCCCAATCGCGCTTGGCGTCGAGATTGCCGATATAGAGCTTGTCCTGCATCCCCAGCTCGATCGACGCGACGGCGCGGCTGATCTTGCGGGTGACGAAGGTTTCGCCGCGTGTCGGGCTCTCGTGGTTGAACAGGATGCCGTTGGAGGCATGCATGCCGTAGGCTTCGCGGTAATTCACCGTGATCCAATAGGCGTAGAGCTTGGCCGCCGCATAGGGGCTGCGCGGATAGAACGGCGTCGTCTCGTCCTGCGGCACAGCCTGGACCTTGCCGTACAATTCCGAGGTCGACGCTTGATAGAAGCGGGTCTTCTGCTCGAGCCCGAGAATGCGGATCGCCTCCAGCATGCGCAGGGTTCCGAGCGCATCGCCGTTGGCAGTGTATTCCGGCGTCTCGAAGCTCACCTGGACATGGCTCTGGGCCGCCAGATTGTAGATCTCGGTCGGCTGCACCTCGGCCATGATGCGGATCAGGTTGGTCGAATCCGTCATGTCGCCGTAGTGAAGACGGAACCGTACGTCGCGCTCGTGGACGTCCTGATAAAGATGGTCCACCCGGCCCGTGTTGAACGAGGACGACCGCCGCTTCACACCGTGAACGACATAACCCTTGCTCAGCAGAAGCTCCGAGAGATACCCACCATCCTGGCCCGTGACGCCCGTGATCAGCGCAACCTTGTCAGACATCGTTTCTCTACACCTCGAGATCGGCAAGCGGCATACTGATTTGAGCAACCAAGACTTGACGATCGTTTGATTGGCCCTCAGGCGTCGTCCTGCCATCGAGAGCCAAGCTCTGCAGGAAGGCCCTGGCCGAAATTGTTGACATAAGTCGCCGCACTTAGCCCATAGGCTGGGACTTGTCGAGCCGAATACTGGGAAAGTGACACAATCTATCGCCCCTGAACTGTGCCGGAACTTCCCATCCGGCACTAGGCGTCTCCCTCCGACCTTGCCATCAACCCGAGGGTGTGGCAGCACGTCTGCTCTCTGGCGAGGCGGACATTCATGCGCATTTCTAGGCCATTGGTACCCTTGATCGTTTGCGGCGGCGCCGGGACACGTCTGTGGCCGGCTTCTCGCAAGGCGGCACCAAAACAGTTCATCAATCTGATGGGCTCGCAGTCCAGCTTCCAGGAAACGGTGCTGCGTGTGACCGATCCGGAGCTTTTCGCCGCGCCGGTGATCATCACCAATGAGGAATACCGCCACGTCGCGGCCGATCAGCTGGACGCCCTGGGCGTCAAGGCGGCGATCTTGCTGGAGCCCATGCGCCGGGACTCGGGTCCCGCGATCGCTGCGGGCGCCAGCTTTATTGCCGCGCGTGATCCCGAGGCTATCGTTCTGGTGCTGGCAGCGGACCATGTGGTGCAGGACGTCGCCGCTTTCCGCGCCGCGGTGCGGCAGGCGGCCGAGGCCGCCGACGGTGGGTCGATCGTCACGTTTGGCATCAATCCTGATCAACCGGCCACCGGCTATGGCTATATTCGCCGGGGTGCCGACACGGCCTTCGCGGGCGTCTCCAAGGTCGAAGCCTTCGTCGAGAAACCCGACGAGGAGACGGCGCGGCGTTATATCGCCGATGGATACCTGTGGAATTCCGGCAACTTCATGTTCCGCGCGGACGTCCTCCTGTCCGAATACAGCCGTTTCGATAGCGCGACCATCGATGCCGTCCAGGCGGCGGTCAGCAAAGGCAAGCAGGATCTCGGCTGGACGATTCTCGACCCGGAGGCGTTCGGGACCGCAGCCGCCGTTTCGATCGATTTCGCGGTAATGGAGAAGACGGATAAGGTGGCCGTCATCCCGGTCTCCATGGGGTGGTCGGACGTCGGCTCCTGGCATGCGGTGTGGGAGCTGACCGAGAAAGATGAGAACGGCAACGCGGCGATCGGCGACGCCGTTTTTCTCGACGCCTCCAATAATTTCGTTTCGAGCAAGAATCTCGTCTGCATCGCCGGGGTCGACAACCTCGCCGTGATTGCGACGGGCGACGCGACCTTGGTCTTCGACCGCAACAACATGGACGCCATGCGTCCGTTGGTGAAAAAGCTCGAGGCCGAAGGCCGCAAGCAGGTGGACGAGCACCTCGAAGTATTTCGTCCCTGGGGATCCTATCAATCGCTCGACATCGGCTCGCGCTTCCAGGTCAAGCGGATCGTCGTGAAGCCGGGCGGACGGTTGTCCTTGCAGAAGCATTTCCACCGCGCCGAACATTGGGTCGTGGTACGCGGCACCGCGCGGGTCACGATCGGCGAGACCGAGAAGATCCTGCGGGAGAATGAATCAACCTACATTCCGCTAGGTGAGGTCCATCGCCTGGAGAATCCCGGCAAGATTCCCCTCGAATTGATCGAGGTTCAATCGGGATCCTATCTCGGCGAGGACGACATCGTGCGTCTCGACGACGTCTACAACCGCATCTGACGGAGCGTCTCAGCGGCCACGCAGGATATCGCTCACGYCCGCCAGGATCGCGGCGAGTGGGAGGGGCGACAGACGGCCTTCGCGATATGTCAGGACGCGCAAAGCGTCGATCGGCTGGCCGGCTTTCAGGCGCGCCTGCGCCAAGGTCATCAGACAGCGGCCCTCCAGGGTCTTCGCCTTGTGGCGAAGGTCCGCGGGTGCATCGGGCCGGGACGCCATCTCGCGCGCCAATCGCAGAAGCTCGCTGCGCAGCATTTCACCTTCCGCAACGCCCTCGGCAAAAGTGAGCGAACCGCCGTGCTGCCGGTAACGGTACACGAGCGAATCGACCGGCACGGTTCGGATACCGGCGATCAGCGTGCGGGCCAGAAAGTGGCGGTCGGCGATGTGCGGATAGTCGAGGGAAAACAGGCCGACCTTGTCGAAAACCTGCCGGCGAAAGAAACGGGCATTCGGGATGCAGGCGCCGATGAGAGCGGCGTGGGCGTCGAGGGCGCGGTCGCGCGGATCGTCGTAACGTTCGATCGGACCGCCATCTCCGAACAATTCCGCGCCGCCGCAGACGGCTTGGGCGTCCGGATCGGCTGCGAAGGCATCCGCCACTGTCGCGAAAGCTCCGGCGGCGTAAAGGTCGTCCGAATTCAACAGGCCGATCGCATCGCCCGCGGCCCGCTCGATGCCCAGATTGATGGCGTCGTAGAGCCCGCGCCGACGATCCTGCAGGACGATGACGTCCGGTCGAGCAGCAAGYATCTCCAGCGTGCCGTCGGTCGATCCGCCATCGATGACGATATGCTCGATATCGTCATGCTTCTGCGCCAGCACGCTGTCGAGCGCCTGTTCGAGCAGAGCCCGGCGATTGAGGGTCGGCGTGACGATGGTGAAGCGCAAGCGGCGGCGTCCTTCGGATCGGGTCGTGAGACCGCATCGCCTTCGCGCATATCACGCCAGAGTGCAACCCGCAGCAGGCGCGCTTCAGGCGACCACCACGGTGCCGTCGCTGCCGACCGTCTGGATCACCTCGAAGCCCTCGAATTGCGGGTGATCGATATAGACAGGTTCATCCGAGGCGCCGGCTGGCCGAGCATTCTTGTGGGCGAGGCGGAACGCCTCCGACTTGGTCCAGGCCTCGAAGGCGGCCTTGTCCTGCCAGATCGTGTGGGAGGAATACAGGATGTGGTCGTCTCCCTGCGGTCCGCGCAGGAGATGAAACTCCACGAAACCCGGGACCTTGCGCAGGTGCACTTCTCGCGACAGCCAGATTTCCTCGAAGGCCGGCCCCTTGCCGGGAGCGACCTTGAACCGATTCATGGCGATGAACATCGAATGTCTCCTTAGTTATGGAAACCGGCGCGACGACGGGCCGCGCCGGTCGAAGAGGTCAGCGGCTGGCGAACTTCACCGTCAATCCGAACTTCGCCGTCAGGCCGGGACTTGGATTGGAATTGAGATACTGCGTGTATTGCCGGTCGAACAGGTTCTGAATGGTCAGGTCGCCACTGATATTCTCGTTGTAGCGATAAGACGCGAACAGATCGACGAGGCCGTAGCCCTTGGTCGGGTTCGCGACCGTTCTCTTCGTGTCGTCGACGAAGGTGAGGCGGGTGCCAAGGGTCAGCTTGTTGTCGAACAGACGGAAGCCGATGGTCGTGCTGATCCGGTTGGGCGTCACCGAGTTGAGAGCGTCGTGGGTGACCAGGTTTTCGCCTTCGATGATCGTGCCCGCAACGGTGACGAAACCGGCGCCCCAATCATACGCGGCTTCGAGTTCGGCGCCTTGAAGACGAGCTTTCGCGATGTTCTGATATTGCTGGTCCTGGATGCCGATGAGACACATGCTCGGCGCAAAGCGACAGGCGCTTACCGGCATGCCCGGAACAACGGGCACGTTGTACACCAGTCCAACGGGAACCGTGTCGATGTAGTCGCTGACCTCGTTGTGAAACACCGATGCCTTGGCCCGCAAGCTGTCCCCCGCGGACAGGACGTTGTCGTATTGGACGTTCACGCCGCCTTCGAGATTGCGCGCCACCTCTGGCCGCAGCGCCGGATTGGGTAGGATGTTGAAGATCGGGAAGGGGTGAATACCCTGGATCAGCGTCTCAGTGATCGACGGCGCCCGATAGCCTTCAGCATAGGTGCCGTAAAATTCGATTCCAGTAATGGGCGCGACGCCGATGGTGAGCTTGGGCGAGACGTGGCTGCCGTCCGAGCTGACGTTGCCGCCGCTCAGTTCGTAGCTGTCGAATCGCAGAGCGCCGACCGCGCGCAGCCAAGGCGTGAATCTGACCTCGTCCTGAACGAACCCGCCGAACAAGGTGCGATCGCCCGACGGCGTGAAGGCGGAGCCATAGCCGCCTGCATTGTCCTTGGTGCTGCCCTGATCCTGCGCTCCGTCGAGGCCGAACGTCAGCGCGTGCTGGAGGTTTCCCATGCCGAACCGCGCTGTATTGCTGATGTCGAAGCCCGCTGTCTCCATGCTGTAGATCAGCGGCGCGCCGGGCCTCACGCCGAGTGAACCGTATGTCCGCGAAGGCGTGATGACACGCTGGTTGTCCTCGGTCTTGGTGTAGTAGGCTTTGACGTTGAGATCGAGCCATTGCACGTCGGGGCGATTGAAGCGGTATCCAAGCGTGAAAGTGTTCGCCGTGACGTCGTTCTTGAAGCGGGTACCGACGCCCGTGTCGCCATTGTTGCTGAACGTATAGTTCTGCAGAAGCGCAGAGCCACTCAACGTGTGTCCGTCGGCCGGATAGACGTTGAACTTGAACAATCCGGACGTCAGTTCCGAATCGGAATCCCAGACCTTGTCATTGTTGCCGTCGCGATAATTGTTGGTGTTGCGGTAGAGAAATTGTCCGAACGCATCCGCGGCGTTGCCGATGCGCGCGCCCACCATGGCGTTGGTGAACATTCCGGCGCCGTTGGTGCCGTATCCCACCCTCTGGGTCGCGCCGTATTTTTCTTCGGCCGCGAGGATGTCATCGATGGTGCGGGTGCGGAAGGAAGCGATGCCGCCGATCGCGCCTGAGCCATAAATGGTCGAAACCGGTCCGCGCACTACGTCGACCTGGCCGATCAGTTCCGGATCGAGATAGAAAGTGCCGTTCGCCCCGTGGCCGCTCACCTGGTAATCCTGCCGCGCGCCATCGACGAGGACATTCACGCGTCCGAAATCCTGCAGGCCGCGGATGTTGATCGCCTGTCCCGGATCGGTTCCGGTCTCTTGCACCGAGACACCGGGAACGCCCTGCAGCACGTCGGAGATGCGCGACGCCTGGAAACGGTCGATCTGATCGCGCGTGACGACGCTGGAACCGGCGAGATCGTCAATGACCTTGTTCTCGGTTTTGGTCGACGTGACGGTGATCGTATCGAGAACGACCAGGTCAGCCTGAGGAGCCGTCGGCATCGCGGGTGGCGTTTGGGCCTGAGCCTGCGAAATCGTGAACCAGGATACGGACGCGACCAGCGCGACCCGAACGAAAGCCCCCATCGGTAAAACCTCCAGCCAAATGTGAGACCATGTGTGGATTGGTGCACTGGCTGGCTTGCGGACAATGAACGCGCTGGCTGGCTTGTACCATGCGACGGCAACAGAAGCGCCGCATGTTTGCGTTCCGTATATTTTTTAAATATTGAGGTCAAATCATTTGAAAGTCTGTAATTTTGCATCGTTCTAAAGCAAACTTACAACAACTAAAAACAGCACAACTGCGGCGTGTTTTCGGATTTATTACTTTTGAAAAATTACAAACAGGGTGATCAAGAGCATATGTCATCGAATACAAGTCAGCAGGGGCCAAAATCAGCCGCAAAGATCCGCGAAAAGCCTATCGTGGTCGATGTCGAGACTCTGCTCAACGGCGGTCGCGAGGCGCTCATCCTCCACCAGGGCGAGCAATAC
>NZ_JBFUKD010000066.1:0-9730 GCF_056401005.1 Microvirga sp. P4_G7
ACGAAGGCCACCGCGGCGAAAAAGCCGAGGGTCAATCCGGTACCAAGGAAGTGGGGAAGTCTCTTTGCGAGCGGAACAGTGACTGACCGACGCCGCCCGCGGGAGGGACGGGACGGACCAGAGCGCTCGTAGCGCGGAGAGTGATTCGGAAAGTCGTCGTAGGTAGCGACGCGCGCAACGGCGTGACCGGCCGGATAGGCCGTCATCGGTTGCAGGTAGCGTCCTCCACCATCCATCGTACAAGCTCACCAAACGTATAGCCCGCATGGGCTGCGAGTTCCGGCACCAAACTGGTCTCGGTCATTCCGGGTTGCGTGTTGACCTCTAGAACGACGAGATCCCCGGTTCCGCCTGGAGTGTCGTCGTACCGAAGATCGGCACGGCTGATTCCCCGACAGCCGAGCGCTTGATGCGCTGTTAACGCCAACTCTTGGACCTTTTGGTAAATATTCGGTTTAATTTCTGCCGGCAGGACGTGAATGGACCCACCTTTCGCGTACTTTGCGTCATAGTCGTAGAACACCCCGGTCGCGGGGCGGATATCGATGACGCCGATGGCCCTGTCGCCCATCACGGCGCAGGTCAGTTCGCGGCCCGCAACATATGATTCCACAAGGACTTCCTGGCCGAACGCCCAATCCTCCCGCAGCAATTCCTGGGGCGGATGGCTACGGTCCTCGCGCACGATGATGACGCCGACGGAAGAGCCTTCGTTGACCGGTTTGACGACATATGGCGCAGGAAGGACGTGTGCTTTCGCAGCCTCCAAACGGTTAACGACGAGCCCATGGGCGACCGGAACGCCGGCGGCGCTCATGATCAGTTTGGCTTTGTCCTTCTGCATGGCGAGCGCCGATGCGAGGACCCCGGAATGCGTGTACGGCAGCCGCAACAGCTCCAGCAGGCCCTGGATCGTGCCGTCTTCACCCACGCGCCCGTGGAGAGCATTGAAGACCACGTCGGGAGCGACCGCGTTCAAGACCGTCGAGATATCGGGCTGCACGTCGATCGGCGTCACCTTGTAACCCTGCTCTTCCAGAGCCCGGGCGCAGGCGCGGCCGGAGGACAGGCTGACCTCCCGCTCGGCCGACCAGCCGCCCATCAGGACTGCGACATGTTTCGCCATCGTCGTCTCCATCTCGTGCCGGGCGGCGTGGCGCCAGTGCCTTGCGGATATTGCTTCCGACGCCTCGCCGTCGATCTCAACGGGGTGCGAATCGCCGAAGCGGCCCGCGGGGCCTCAAGGCCGATCATGAGCAGGAGGGCTTAAGCCATTCCTACCCGTTTGATCTCCCAATGCAGTTCGACACCGGCCGTTTCGCGAACCCGGCGGCGGACCTCTTCTCCCAGCTGCTCGATTTCGGAAGCGCTCGCCGAGCCGTGATTGATGAGGAAGTTGCAATGGAGTTCGGACACCTGCGCGTCGCCGATCCGCAATCCGCGACATCCTGCGGCGTCGATCAGTTCCCACGCCTTCTGTCCCGGAGGATTCTTGAATGTCGATCCGCCCGTCCGTGTGTTCACAGGCTGGGTCGAGGACCGCGCATCCGTGATCGCGTTCATCTCGGCCAGAATTTCCGTCGGTTCGCCAGGGCGTCCCTCAAAAAGGGCTTCGGTAAAAATGACGTCGTTGGAAACGGCGCAGCGCCGATAGGAAAAGCCCATCTCGGCGTTGCTGAAACTGACGCGATCTCCGGACCGCGCCAAGCCCATCGCTTCGATCAGCACATCCTTCGTCTCACCGCCATAGGCTCCGCCGTTCATGCGCAACGCGCCGCCGATGGCGCCGGGAATACCCCGCAAGAACGACAACCCGGCAATGCCGGCCTCGGCCGCCGCCCTCGCAACCTTCACGTCGGGCGCGCCAGCTCCGGCGCGAACCCGATGCCCCGGCTCGACGACAACTTCCGCGAACCGTTTGCCGAGCCTGATCAGGACGCCCGGCCATCCGCCGTCGCGTATAAGAAGATTCGATCCGAGCCCCACCACTAGAACCGGAATTGCCGGATCGAGACTTTTGAGAAAGTACGACAAGTCATCCTCGTCGGCGGGCGTGTACAAGACCTTGGCCGGACCGCCGGTGCGAAACCACGAAAGAGGAACGCTCGACGCGTTGGCCTCCAATGTGCCTCGCAAATCGGGCATCCGCGACTTCAGCTCGACGGTGATGTCCGGATACATCAGGCCGCCTTTTCACCGAGCGCATCGAGCTCGCCCGGAAGCGCATAGGCCCATTGGGTGATGTTACCGGCCCCGAGGCAGAGGACGTAGTCCCCTGGCTTCGCGATCCCCTTCACGAGGTTGGCGAGATCCTCCGACTTCTCGAGGGCCATCGCATTGCGGTGGCCGCGGGCCTYCAGGCCCGACACCAGGCCATCTCGGTCCGCGCCTGCGATCGGCTGTTCGCCGGCCGCGTAGACGGGAGCGACGATGACCGCATCCGCATCGTTGAAGCACGTGCAGAATTGATCGAAGAGCGACGACAAGCGCGAATACCTGTGAGGCTGCACGACGGCGATCACCTGTCCGTCGGTCGAGGCGCGCGCGGCCTTCAAAACCGCGCTGATCTCTACAGGATGGTGGCCGTAATCGTCGAAGATGGTGACACCGTTCCATTCACCCGTGCGCGTGAACCGCCGCTTCACGCCGCCGAAGCCGCCTAGAGCTTTTCGGATCGCGTCGGGGGATACGCCGAGTTCATGCGCCACCGCGATGGCCGCCGTTGCGTTCAATGCGTTGTGCGCACCGGGCATCGGCAGAACGAGATCCTCGAGCTCGAGACGGAAACCGGGACGACGGTCCCGGATCATGACGCGGAACTTCGTCTGCCCGCCGCGCGGATCGATGTCCATGATGCGCACATCGRCCTGCGGGTTTTCACCGTAGGTGATGATGCGCCGGTCTTCGATGCGGCCGACGAGATCCTGCACCGCGGGATGGTCGATGCACATCACCGCGAACCCATAGAAGGGAATGGAATCGATGAAGGAACGAAATGCGTCCTTGATCGCGTCGTAGGAATGAAAGTGATCGAGATGTTCGGCGTCGATATTGGTGACGATCGCCACGTCCGCCGGCAATTTGAGGAACGTTCCGTCGGATTCGTCGGCCTCCACCACCATCCAATGGCCCTCGCCCATACGCGCGTTGGTGCCATAGGCGTTGATGATGCCGCCATTGATCACGGTGGGATCGAGACCGCCTGCGTCGAGGAGCGTGGCGACCAGCGATGTCGTCGTGGTCTTTCCGTGTGTTCCGGCAACCGCGACGCAGGACTTGAATCGCATCAATTCGGCGAGCATTTCCGCCCGGCGCACCACGGGAAGGCGCTTTTCGCGCGCCGCCATGAGTTCGGGATTGTCTCTCTTGATGGCTGTCGAGACGACGACGATCTCGGCGTGCTCGACGTTTTCGGCCTTGTGTCCGATGAAGGTCTTGATGCCCTTCTCGCCCAGACGCTTGACGTTGTAGTTGTCCGCGGCGTCCGAGCCCTGCACCGTGTAGCCGAGATTATGCATGACCTCGGCGATGCCGGACATGCCGATGCCGCCGATGCCGATGAAGTGGATGGGTCCGAGTTTCGGCGGCAATTTCATGGCTTGGTTCCGTTTTTTGTCGTGGATGCGAGCCGGAGAACCGCCTCGGCGAGGCGATCCGCGGCATCGGAGATCCCGGCGCTCTTGGCGGAGGCGGCAGCCCGGGTCAAGCGGGCCGGCTCCCTCAGAAAGCCTTCGATCTCCTGGGCGAGACGCTCGGGGGTAAACGCGACTTGTGGAAGGACGATGGCAGCGCCGATATCGGCGAGCGTTTTGGCATTCGCCGCCTGATCCTGGTCCAGGGCACCGGGAAGAGGCACCAAGACCGACGGACGTCCGATCACCGAAAGTTCGGCAACCGTCGATGCGCCGGAGCGCGAGACGACCAAGTGGGCATCGGCGATGCGCTGCGGCAGATCCTTGAAAAAGGGCGCGACTTCGCAGGCGACGCCCAACCCGGCATAGACTTCGCGGACACGCTCTCGGTCCTCCTCGCGGGCCTGCTGACAGATCGACAGTCGCGCCCGGATTTCGGGCGGCAGAGAGGCCACCGCCGGCGGCACGATATCGCTCATCACGCGCGCGCCCTGGCTGCCGCCGAACACGAGGAGCTTGAACGGATCAGCGGGGCCAAGCGCCGGAAACGGCGTCGCAGCCGCGTCGAGAACGCTCGGACGGACGGGATTGCCACTGTGGAACAACGTCCCTGAGACGTTCGGGGGAACCCCTTTCGTCTCGGCGAAACCCGTCGCGATAAGGCTGGCGCGCCGGGCGAGCAGCCTGTTGGCGCGGCCCAGAACGCCATTCGCTTCATGAATGACGATGGGAACGCGGAGGAACGAAGCGGCGAGCAGCGGCGGAACCGTCGGATATCCCCCAAAGCCCACGGCCACGTCGGGCTTGAGGCGACGTATCACGGGTATCGCCTTCAAGATTCCCCGTCCGAGCAGGAGCGCCGCCTTCGCCATCTGTGGCACGGATCGGCCGGACGGCGTGGCGGACGGAATCTCGATGATCTCCTCCGAAGGGAACGACCCGGCATAGGCGTTCGCCCTCTTGTCCGTGACGAGCACGACACGAGCGCCCATCCCGTGAAGGGCGTTCGCCAGCGATTCGGCTGGAAACAGGTGGCCGCCCGTGCCGCCCGCGGAAAGAAGGATCAGGGGAGCCGTCACGATGGAGCCCTCAATCGAACCGCTCCATCATCTCGGCGCGCGGGCGACGGCGTGTGAGCGCGATCAGGAAACCCATACCGAGCGCAAGCGACAGCAGCGAAGAACCGCCGTAGGAAACGAACGGCAGCGTCATGCCCTTGGCGGGCATCAGGTGAACGTTCACCATCATGTTGATGCAGGCCTGCAAACCGAACATCAGGATCAAGCCGGTGGTCGCAAGGCGGCAGAAGGTGTCTTCGTTCCGGCGTGCCAGCATCAGCCCCCGCAGCACGACGAACGCAAACATGAGAAGCACTGCGATGCAGACCACGATGCCGAATTCCTCGGCGGTAACCGCGAAAATGAAGTCGGTATGAGCGTCGGGCAGGATGCGCTTCACGGTGCCTTCACCTGGCCCACGCCCGAGCCAGCCGCCGCGAGCGAAAGATTCCATCGCCGTATCGACTTGGAACGTATCGCCCGACGACTTGTCCATGAAACGCTCGATACGTGCGCGAACGTGCGGGAGGAATTCGTAGGCGGCAGCGATGCCGAGCAATCCCGCGCCGCCAAGTCCCATCACCCAGAACCAATGCAAACCGGCGACGAAGAAGAGCCCGCACCACACGACGGTGATCAGCATCGTTTGGCCAAAATCCGGCTGCAGCACGAGAGGAATGATCGTCGCCGGCAGAATGAGAAGTGCGAGCAACGCGCCCGGCATGTCCTTGCGACGAGCACCCTCGGAGAACGCCCATGCCGAGATGACGACGAATGCCGGTTTCACGAACTCCGACGGCTGAATGCCGATGCCGGCGATCATGATCCAACGATGGGCGCCCTTGATCTCAGGTCCGAATTGAAAGGTCGCGAGAACGAGCAGCATGGCGACGGCATAGACGAGAAGAGCCAGCCGCCTCACGTGGCGCAGAGAGAGAAACGAAACGAACACCAGAATGCCCACCGTCGGCAGAAGAAAGAGCGCCTGACGGTAGAGAAAGTGGAAGGTCGACAAACCGAGCCGCTCGGCGACGGGCGGACCGCCGGCCATGAGAAAGACGAGGCCCGAGATCATGATCGCGCCGAGACCGGCGAGCAGGAGACGATCGACGGTCCACCACCAATCGCCGAGGGGCGAACGTTCCGCGCGTGACACCATGGCTCAAGCCCCCATCGTCGGAATGATTCCGGGCAACGCCCGGACGAGATCGCGGAAATGATTGCCGCGGACTTCGTAGTTCGGAAATTGATCGTAGGATGCGCAAGCCGGCGAGAGGAGGACGACTGCCGTCTTCATTCCCGCCGCATCACGCGCCGCCTGCTGCACAGCCTTGTCGAGTGTGCCGCTGAAAACATGTGGCACCGCGTCTCCCAGCGTTGCCGCAAACTGATCGGATGCCTCACCGATCAGATAGGCTTTGCGGATCTTCGAGAAGTACGGTTTCAATGACGCAATACCGCCCTCTTTTGGCTTGCCGCCGACAATCCACAGAATGTCGTCAAACGATTTCAGGGCTTTCTCGGTCGAATCCGCGTTCGTTGCCTTGGAATCGTTGATAAACAGCGTCCCGGCCAGACGGTCGACCTCTTCCATACGGTGCGGCAAGCCCGGAAAGCTCTTCAACGCGGATTGAATGAGATCGTCCGAAACGCCACTCAGCAACGCAATCGCGACGGCCGCCGCCGCGTTCTGGGCATTGTGGTCGCCCCGCAACGAGCCGATGCCTGAAAGGTCCGCCACGCGGCGCGGGGCTCCTTCGATGCGCGCGAAGACAGTTCCGTTTTCGGCGTAGACGCTGCCCACATCTCGATCGCGCAGTCCGACCCGGATGACGGAGCGGCCATGACCGGCGAGGTCGCCGATGATCTCGCGGCTCAGAGAATCGTCCGCACCGATCACCGCAACGCGCGCCCTCGCGACGAGACGCTGCTTGATCGCCGTATAGTTCTCCATCGTCCCATGTCGATCGAGATGGTCGGGCGAAATATTGAGGAGAACGCCGATCGAAGGCGCCATCGTCGGTGCGAGATCGATCTGAAAAGACGAACACTCGATCACGTGCACACGTTTGTCGGACGGCGATTCCAGAGACAGGATCGCCGTTCCGATGTTGCCACCAAGTTGAACATCGCGGCCAGCGCTCTGCAGGATATGCGCCACAAGCGCCGTGGTCGTCGATTTCCCGTTCGTTCCGGTGATCGCGATGAAGGGGGACAAGGGAGCGACCTTCGCCCGCTCGCGGCAGAACAATTCGATATCGCCGATTACCTCGAGGCCGGCCTTCGCCGCCAAGACCGTCGACCAATGCGGCTCGGGATGCGTCAACGGCACGCCCGGAGCGAGGACGAGAACGGAAAAGCGCGTCCAATCGGCCTCGCGCAGATCGCCGACCTCAATGCCCTTCGCCTGTGCTTCCGCCACCTTCGCGGCATTGTCGTCCCACGCCACCACATGCGCACCGCCGGCCTTGAGCGCGAGCGCCGTCGCAAGCCCGGATCCTCCGAGCCCGAAGAGCGCAACGGTCTTGCTGGCGAATGTGGTGACAGGTGTCATGTCGTCACCGCAGCTTGAGTGTCGCCAGCCCGACGATGGCCAGCACGACGGATACGATCCAGAAACGGATGACGACCTGCGGTTCCGTCCACCCCAACTGCTCGAAATGGTGATGGATCGGCGCCATTTTGAAGACACGTTTGCCGGTGAGCTTGAAGGACGTGACCTGGATGATCACAGACAGGATTTCGAGCACGAACAACCCGCCCACAAGAGCGAGCACGATTTCGTGCTTTGTGGCGACGGCGATGGTTCCAAGGAGACCACCGAGCGCCAACGAACCCGTGTCGCCCATGAAGATTTGCGCTGGTGGGGCATTGAACCAGAGAAAGCCGAGCCCGGCCCCGATCAACGCGCCGCAGATCACGGCAAGTTCGCCGGTGCCGGGCACGAAGTGGATCTGCAGATAGTTCGAGAAGACGGCGTTACCGGCARGATAGGCGATGAAGCCGAACGTACCGGCTGCGATCATCACCGGTACGATGGCAAGACCATCGAGTCCGTCGGTGATGTTCACCGCGTTGCCAGCGCCGACGATCACGAAGCCGCCGAAGACGATGAAGAACCAGCCGAGGTTGAACAGCAGTTCTTTCGAGAATGGCAGGGCCACTTTGTTGGCGAGGCCGGGCGCGGAGATGTTGGCGATGGCGATGCACGCCGCCGCCGCGATCAACGCCTCGATGGCGAGGCGGGATTTGCCTGAAAATCCCTTGTGCGATTGCTTCGTGACCTTGAGAAAATCGTCGTAGAAGCCGATGGCGCCGAAGCCGACGGTGACGAAGAGAACGACCCAGACATAAGCGTTGGCGAGATTGGCCCACAACAATGTGCTGACGAGAACGCCAGCGAGGATCATCAAACCACCCATCGTCGGCGTGCCGCGCTTGGTGAGAAGATGCGATTGCGGACCGTCCTCGCGGATCGGTTGACCCTTGCCCTGCTTCAAGCGCAGCAATGAGATGATCGCCGGACCGAACAGGAAGACGAACAGCAAGGCGGTCGCCGTCGCGCCGCCAGTGCGGAAAGTGATGTACCGGAAGACGTTGAGCGGGCTGAAATAGGGGCTGAACTCAGCCAGGAAGGTCAACATCGTTATGGTCCTTTGAGCGCCTGCGCGGTCGTATGCGCGGCGAAACGTTCTTTGAGCGCTTTGACGATGAGCGCCATCTGCATGCTGAGCGAGCCTTTCACCATGACGGTATCGCCCGGGCGCATTTCGGCGCAGACGGCTTCGACCAGTTCGGACGAACGCTCGACTTGCGCGGCGACGATACCGGCAGGCAAGGCCGCGGTGAGATGTGCCATCAGGGGCCCGGCAGCGRACAGAAGATCGACCTTGTTGGCCTCCACCGCTTCGACGAGTCCTTTGTGCAACTCCGGTGCGCCGACGCCGAGTTCCTTCATGTCCCCGAGTACGGCGATCCGCCGTCCCTGCCCGATCATCTCGACGGATCCGAGATTGGCCAATGCGGCCTTCATGGACGCCGGATTCGCGTTGTAGCTTTCGTCGATGAGGAGTACGTCGCCATCCTGGACGGACAACAGCGTCCGCTCTCCACGGCCTACCGGCGGCTTGAGCTCTGCAAACGACTGGGCCGTCGCGGCGAGATCCGCTCCAAGAGCGTGAGCTGCAGCAATGACGCTCAGCGAGTTCAGCGCGATGTGGCGCCCGGCCGTGCCGACCCGATACGTCAGCGGCTGCCCAAACACGGTGACGTCCACGATGGAGCCATCCGGCTTGGCAACGATCCGTTCGGCACGGATATCCGCGGCCTCGTGCTCTCCAAACGACACGACACGACCTGCGGCGGACGCCAAGGCATGGCTGCGCAACCGCTCGAAATAAGGGCTGTCGCGTGTAATGACGGCCGTGCCGCCGGGTTCGATCCCGGAAAAAATCTCACCCTTCGCGTCCGCGATGCCCCACAGGGAAGGAAAGAACTCGATATGAACGGGCTCGATCGTGGTGACCACGGCCACGTGCGGTCGCACCATCGCCGTCAGCGGCAAGATTTCGCCCGCATGGTTCATGCCGATTTCGAACACGCCATACACGCTGTCGCGAGGCATGCGCGCAAGCGTCAGCGGAACACCCCAATGATTGTTGTAGGAGGCGACAGAAGCGTGAGTCGCCGCCTGGCGCGACAAAGCCAGCCGCATCGCTTCCTTGGTGCCGGTCTTGCCGACGGATCCGGTGATGGCGACGATCTTGGCATGACTTCGTGCGCGCGCAGCGCGCCCGAGCTGGCGCATGGCGTCCAACACGTCGGGCACGACGATCAACCGATCCTGCGCCTTGAACTCGCCTTCGCGGCCTGATGCCACGAACGCCGCGGCGGCGCCTTTTTCGAGAGCGACGTCGACAAACTTGTGGCCATCGTGGACATCGCCCTTGATGGAAAAGTAAAGGTCACCCGGCGCCAGTGTCCGGGTATCGATCGACGCGCCGGTGGCTTCGGAGAAAGCCGCGCCTATGCGTGCACCCG
>NZ_JBFUKD010000067.1:0-9612 GCF_056401005.1 Microvirga sp. P4_G7
CGATTATCATCAGCACGGCTTACCGCTATGCCAACCGCCCCATGACCTTCGTCGATAAGAGGATCTTCTCCCTCATCATCAGGGATCTCATGAGCCGCGGCGTCACGAACGTGCACGAGCTAGCATGGAAGGCGCTCGAGCAGGAGGGGCACACGCCCCGATACGTCAACATGGGCGAGATCGGATACATCGGGATCGAAGCTGCTGGAAAAGCTGAGGTTCGATCAGGACCGTGGAGCTAACTCACAACAATATGGATCGCTTATCGATCTCTTGTTTTGGTCGCTTGTTCTCGTCCTTGAGCTGCCTAATTCTTCATTCGGCAGCCCATCCCGCACCCTGAAGCCAGGCTCGCGGGTTCCGTATGTGAGCTACCCGCGAAGGCTTGAGGCCATATCGGGCAGAGGGTTGTCACCAACGTGACGGGATTGGGCGGGTGCGGCTGGCATCGGGTCTAAGCGATGCTGACGAGCCCGGTACTGGCAGCGCGTCCCTCGCGGATACCGCCAAGGTGGCAGGTCACACCCGTGCACAAATCACTTTTGAGGCCTATGATCGGGAGACTCTTGAGGCCTCCCGCCGGTTCCAATCCGCCCGCCTGACGAACAGAAACGGATCGAGAACTGAGTAGGGAACGATGGGGGACGACTTGGCCTGGAATCCTTGCCGAGCACCGCTTATATGTCTTGGCGGACTTACCTTGGTCTTAACAGCTCGTCCAAAGCACGTGGTAGCAGCAATGCCCGATATTACCTTGACTGAACGCGCCGCCCACCGAATCAACGAGATCATGGCAACCGAGCCCGCCGGCTCGATGCTGCGGATCAGCGTCAATGGCGGCGGGTGTTCCGGCTTCCAATACGCCTTCGACGTCGAGCACGCGCGCCAGCAGGACGACGACCTTCTGGTCGAAAAGGAAGGGGCGACCGTCGTTGTCGACCAGGTATCGCTTCAGTACATGGAAGGCTCGGTGATCGATTTCGTCGACGACCTGATCGGCCAGTCGTTCAAGATCGAAAATCCCCATGCCGTGGCATCGTGCGGCTGTGGGACGTCGTTTGCTCTGTAAACGAGCGACCACACCCGCTAACTTCTCTTTGCGCGCCGCCCGTTCGAGGCCGAATATCGGCGTCGAAACTCCCCAGGAGAAGTCATGAAGTCCCTCTTCCGGTCGGGTCTATGCGCGCTCGCCCTTCTTGCGGCCACGGCGGCTGTTCATTTCGAGCCGACCCTGTCGCGCGACATGGCGTTCGGCAAAGGCCAGGACCGCCTCACGATCGCCGCCGTCACAGTCCCGTTCTGGAGCGCCGCTTTCGCGCAGGCCGCGGATAGCTTTACCCTGGACAACGTGACGCTCACCGTCGGCACGGCCACCTATCGGGCAAAACGGGTCGCGTTCTCGGGAGTTTCGACTCCACGTGCCGAGATCGAGGAATTTTTGCGGGCCGGATCGAGCGAGGCTCTCCCAGCGCGGCTCGCTCGCTTGAGCGCGAAGCAAATGACGATTCCGGAACTCGTCATCGAACAGAGGCTCGGGTCCGCAACGCAACGTGTCACCTATCGAAATATCGTCGTATCCGATGTCGTCGAGGGCCGTGTCGCGACCATGGCCGCGGATACGGCCGTACAGGAATTCCAGCAGGGCAAAGGGACGGAGATCCTGACTCAAGGGCGCTCGACAGTGAGCGCATTGGACTTGCCGGCCCTGGCACGCCTCTATCTGGAAAGGGCAGACGCGGCCGTGACGCCCCTCGTGCTGATATACGGCGGCTTCACCGTCGACGACATTGCGATGACGACGAGAGACGGTTCCAATCTCAAGATTCGCCACATCGCAGGGCGCGATTTCAAAGCGCGCCCGACGGAGGATTCCTGGACCGGAACGATCGCGCTTCTCGCAAGCCTCGCCGAGAAGGAGAAACCGACGAAGGAAGACGAGACTCGGATCATTCCGGCCGTTGCGGACCTTCTGAGTGCGATGCAGATCGGCTTCGTGGAAATGAACGATATGGAGATCGTCGATCGTTCCAAGGACGCTGGCAGCGCGAAGATCGACCGCATCACTTATTCCAGCGCATCAGGCGCGCAACCTGCCGATTCCAGGATCGAAGGAATGCGTCTCTCGTCCAAGGACGCGGAGATTGCAATCGATACACTCGCCTTCACCGGCTTCTCGTTCACCTCCACTCTGGAGGGAATGCGCTCGTTGAAGGGCCGCGACCTCAAGGATCTCGATGCTACGACGCTGCGAAGCCTCATTCCGACGATTGGCACCATGCGCATGTCGGGCTTCAGCATCGATGCAAAGGGCGGCGCCAGCATCAAAAATAAGGGCGGCAAGGATACCAAATCCGACGCGATCAAAGCCTCGCTCGGCGAATTGGAGCTGACCGCCGACAAGCCCGTCAACGGAATTGCCAGCAACGTCCGCTTTGGCCTGAGCCATCTCGCGATGAGCCTGCCCTCTGCGAGCAATGAGGACGGAATCGCGGATCTCATCGCGCTCRGCTACTCCAATCTCGATCTGTCGCTCGTCGTCGACGCATCCTGGAATGAAACCGCTAGCGAAGTTGCCATCCGTGAGGTTTCCATCGACGGCAAGGACATGGGCCGTATTGCCCTCCGCGGCAGCCTCTCCGAGGTGACGAAGGATGTGTTCAATCCCGATACGGCCGTCGCCACGGTCGCGCTGATGGGCGCAAAGGCGAAATTCGCGGACCTGGTTGTGGAGAACACCGGGCTCTTCGACCGCTTTCTCGCGCGAGAGGCGAGAGAGCAGAAGACGAAGCCCGAGAGCCTGCGACGCTCGTACGGAATGGCCGCTGCCGTGCTCATTCCCTCGATGCTGGGGAGTTCGCCGCAGGCCGAGAGCCTGAGCCGCGCTGTCGCCAAGTTCATCGCGAAGCCTGGCCGTCTGACGATCAATGCTCAGACCAAGAACGGCACGGGTATCGGCGTCACTGAACTCGCAGCACAACCCGATCCTGTCGCCATTCTCGGCAAGCTCGATATCACCGCGAAAGCCGAGTAGCGCTCACGCGCCCTCGGCCTGCGCCTGAGCTTCGACCACGGCGATCGCGGTAATGTTGACGATGCCGCGGGCTGTCACCGACGGCGTCAAAATGTGCGCAGGCTTCGCCGGTCCGATCAGGATTGGTCCGACCGGGAGCGAATCCGCGAGGATCTTGGTGAACTGGAACGCGATGTTCGCTGCATCCAGGTTCGGCATGATCAGGACGTTGGCCTCGCCTTTCAGGCGCGATGCGGGATAGACGCGCTCGCGGATCATCTCCGAGAGCGCCGCATCCGCCTGCATCTCGCCATCGACTTCGAGATCGGGCGCGCGGTCGCGAATGAGCGCAAGCGCGTGACGCATCTTGATTGCCGAACGCGTATCCGCGGCGCCGAAATCCGCATGCGAGAGTAGCGCGATCTTGGGGTCGATGCCGAACCGGCGCACATGGCTGGCGCACGCGATCGTCATGTCCGCGATCTCCTCCGCGTTGGGATCGAATTGCACATGCGTGTCGGCGAGGAAATAGGCCCCCTTCGACGTGATGACGAGGGACAGCGCCGCCATCTCATGCACGCCCGGCGCGAGACCGATGATGTCCTTGATGTGCTTGAGGCGGGACTGGAAGCGACCTTCGACGCCGCAGATCAATGCATCCGCATCGCCGCGACGCAACGCGATGGCGCCGATGACGGTCGTGTTCGTGCGCACGAGCGTCTTCGCCGCGTCCGGCGTGATGCCCTTGCGGCCGGCCACATCGACATAGGTCGCCACATAATCGCGATAACGGGGATCGTCTTCGGGGTTGATCAATTCGAAATGCTTGCCCATGGCGATCGAAAGCCCGAACCGCTTGAGGCGGGTCTCGACGACGTTGGGGCGACCGATCAGGATCGGCTTGGCGATCCCTTCTTCCACGATCACCTGAACGGCGCGCAGCACGCGCTCKTCYTCGCCTTCGGCAAAGATGACCCGCTTGGGATCCGCCTTCGCTTTCGCCACCAGGGGCTTCATGATGAAGCCGGACCGGAACACGAACCGCGTCAGCGAATCCGCATAGGCTTCGAGGTCATCCAACGGCCGTGTCGCGACGCCCGACTCCATCGCGGCTTTCGCCACCGCAGGCGCGATCCGCAAAATCAGGCGCGGATCGAACGGGCTCGGAATGAGCGACTTGGGCCCGAACGGATGAGCCTCGCCGCCATACGCGCGAGCGACCACTTCGGAGGGCGTCTCACGGGCAAGAGCAGCGATCGCTGTGACGGCCGCTGCCTTCATCTCCTCGTTGATCGTCGTCGCACCGACATCGAGCGCGCCGCGGAAGATGTATGGGAAGCAGAGGACGTTGTTGACCTGGTTCGGATAATCGGACCGGCCTGTGCAGATCATGGCGTCCGGGCGAGCGGCTTCAGCCTCCTCCGGCATGATCTCGGGATAGGGATTGGCCAGCGCCAGGATTAGCGGCCGCGGGGCCATTTTCGCCAAAAGTTCGGCTTTCAGAACGCCGCCGGCGGATAGGCCGAGAAAAATATCGGCATTCGGGATGACGTCGGCGAGCGTGCGCGCATCGGTCTTCTGCGCATAGATCGACTTCCAGCGGTCCATCAGTTCGTTGCGACCGTCGTGGACGACGCCTTCGATGTCCGTCACCCAGATGTTCTCGCGCTTCGCGCCGAGCGAGACCAGCAGGTTGAGGCACGCCAGGGCCGCGGCGCCGGCGCCCGACGTCACGATCTTGACGTCGGCGATGTTCTTGCCGGCGAGTTCGAGGCCGTTGGTGACGGCGGCACCCACGATGATCGCCGTGCCGTGCTGATCGTCGTGGAAGACCGGGATGCCCATGCGGGCCTTGAGGCGTTCCTCCACCTCGAAGCATTCCGGCGCCTTGATGTCCTCGAGGTTGATGCCGCCGAAGGTCGGTTCGAGCGCGGCGATGACCTCGACGAGCTTATCGGCGTTCTTTTCAGCGACTTCGATGTCGAACACGTCGATGCCGGCGAATTTCTTGAACAGAACCGCCTTGCCTTCCATGACGGGTTTGGAAGCGAGTGGGCCGATATCGCCGAGGCCGAGAACCGCCGTGCCATTGGAAATCACGGCCACCAGGTTCTGGCGCGAAGTCAGATTCGCGGCTTCTGCCGGATCCTCGACGATGGCCTCGCAAGCGGCGGCAACACCCGGCGAATAGGCCAGCGCCAGGTCGCGCTGGTTGCCGAGTGGCTTCGTGGGCTGGATCTCGAGCTTCCCTGGACGCGGATAGCGATGATAGAACAGCGCACCCGATTTCAGATCCTGCGAGATGTTGTCAGCCATCCCAAACGCTCCTTGTTCCGCCAGCGCGGCTTCGATGTCGAAGGCCCTTGTGCGCGCCTTGCCCCCTCTCCGTCAACCTGAAGGGGTATGCGTTCGATGAGGCTCAGCCATCGTTTGAAGAATTGGCGCAACCCCTTTAATCAGACCCGCATTCATCTGGCGAAGCTGATACGGCGCTATGGCTACGAGATCGGCGACTTCAGCTACGGGCGACCGAAGGTCAGGTTCCCCGAAGCCGGGCGCAAGCTGATCATCGGCCGCTATTGCTCGATCGCCGACAAGGTCGAGATCCTTCTCGGCGGCAATCATCGCATCGATTGGGCGACGACCTATCCGTTTTCYGCCCTGCCCGAGCTGTGGCCAGCCGCCCCGCGAAACCGAGATTACCACACGTCCCGCGGCGACGTGGTCATCGGCAACGATGTCTGGCTCGGCTCCGGGGCAATGGTGCTTTCCGGGGTAACCATCGGTCATGGAGCCGTGATCGCCGCTCGGGCGGTGGTGACGAAGGATGTGCCCCCCTACGCCATCGTCGGCGGCAATCCGGCACGGGTCGTCCGCTACCGGTTCGATGAAGCGACCATCGCCGCCCTTCTCGATATTGCGTGGTGGGACCTGTCCGCCGAAGAGGTCGCCCAGCTGATCCCGATGCTGCAAAATGAAAAGATCGACGAGCTGATCGCCGCCGTCAGGGCGCTGCCGGCTCGATCGTCTTGATCGTCCGCCGTCCGAGCGCCCGCGCTTTCAGGCCAAGCGCGGGTTTTTCGACGGAGAACCAGGACAAAGCGGCAATGACGAGCGTGACGACCAAAGACGGTCCGAGCAGGACAATCGCCGCGATCGTCGGAAACAATGCGTGAAACGCTTGCTGGATCGGCCAGCCATAGAGGTAGGTGCCGTAGGACAAGTCGACGGCCGGATCGTAGGTAAAGGCTTCGAGGGCGGCGGGCGCCATCGTCAGCCACAGGATCGCATACGCCGAACTTGTGAACAGCAGCGCCGTATAGAGATCGGTGCCATACGCAAGCCATGTCAGCGCCAGCAACGCCAGCACCAGCGGACCACAGAGCCGAGCCTTGTCGCGCCAGACGTAGAGTGCACCGCCGATTGCGAAAATCAGCGGCAGACGGATAGCCGTCTCCATCCCTTTCGGGAGATCGGGGTGAAGCGTTTCGAGCGTCACCAACGCGGCAAACAATCCGACTACGAGCAGAAGCGCCGCAATCTTCGAGCGCAGCAACCCGACGATCCCGATCACGAGTACGCCCGCGTAACACAGCACCTCGTATTTCAGCGTCCAGACCGTCCCCATGGGAAAATGGAACGGGTTCTCCGTGAAGACGCCGGGAAGTGCGATATTGCTCTTGAAGGACGTCAGCGTCGCGGTGACGAAGCGCCAAACGCCGCTGCTCGACAAATAATCGGAAAGAGACAGCGTGCTCAGCGCGGCGCCGAGGATCAGCGCGACGGCGAGCGTCGCAACGATGAGGCCGGGCGCGATGCGCAACGTGCGAGCGATGAAGTAGTCGCGCCAGCCGCGCCGATCGAAACTCATCGTGACGAGAAAGCCGGAGATGGCAAAGAACCCGTTCACCGCATGCTCGCCGAGGGTGAAACCCGTCGGTGTGGCAAGCGGTTCGTCGGCGATGGTGCCGGTGGTCACGCTGAACGCGTGCGAGACAACCACAGCCAGGGCCAACGCGAGCCTGATGATCGTGAAATTGTTGCGCTCCTGCGCCATCGCGGACGAAACGGTGGGGGAGCGGGACCAGACTGAACTCATGCCAACCCCTCCCGCTGCAGCGCCGAGTGTCCGCGCAGAAAGGCCCAAGCACCGGCAGCCGATCCACTGTAGCGCTCGATCAAACGCGACCGAAACGTCAGGCCGACACCGATGGATTTGAGCGCATTGATCGCGAACATGACCGGCGCCGGATTCGGAAGACCATACTTCCGGCTCACGTAGGCGCGGGACCAGGCTTGGTGCCAGCGCGACGCGAATACTCTGCCCGGCTTTACGCCGCTCGACCGTCCGCGTGCATGCCGAACGACAGCCTGGGGCACGTAGACGAGCGCATGTCCCGCATCCGCGATGCGGCGACAGAGATCATCGTCCTCGTAGAAGAGAAAAATGTTTTCGTCGAACCCGCCGAGTTTGAGAAACAGGTCGCGGCGGACGAGGAAGCACGCGCCCGAAAAAAACGGCGCGCAGGCCTCTCCGCTCGGGACGACGAGCGACCCTTTCGCATTGGGGAGATAGGGTGCGAGCAGCGAGCGCGGCTGATAGAATACACGGCCGTCCGGCTCGACGATGCACGGCGCGAACAGGCCCGCATCGGGATACCGCGCGGCCGCATCGAGCAACGCGGCGACAGCCCCCGGTTCGACAATGCTGTCGGGGTTGGCGACGAGCATGTAGGCGCTCGTCGCGGCCCRTGCACCGATATTGTTGGCGCGACCGTAGCCTTCGTTGCGTGCGTTGCGCACGACCCGTGCACCGAATGTCTCGGCGACGAGGACCGTTTCGTCGCTCGACGCGTTGTCGACCACGATGGTGCCGACGCCCTCCGCCGTCAGGGCGCCGAGGCATTCCGGCAGCGCTTCCGCGCTGTCGAAGGCGACGACGATGGCGGTGACAGCGTCCATCGGCAAACGGGTCTCACTTCTCCGGCAGGTTCAGCCGGATGTGCAGGTCACGCAATTGCTTCGGCGTCACGTCGGAGGGAGCGCCGAGCAGGAGATCTTCGGCCCTCTGGTTCATCGGGAACAGGGTGATCTCGCGCAGGTTGATGGCGCCGCACAGCAGCATCACGATGCGATCGATGCCAGCCGCCATGCCGCCGTGCGGAGGAGCGCCGTATTGGAAGGCGCGGTACATGCCGCCGAACTTTTCTTCCAGCACGCTTTCCTCGTAACCGGCGATGCCAAAGGCTTTCTTCATGATGTCCGGCCGGTGGTTACGGATCGCACCGGACGCCAATTCGAAGCCGTTGCAGACCATGTCGTACTGGTAGGCCGTCAGCTTGAGGATGCGATCCTTGTCCTCGTCGCCGAGCTTCAGGAACTCGTCGGCTTCGATCGCGGGCATCGAGAACGGGTTGTGCGAGAAGTCGATCTTCTTCTCATCCTCGTTCCACTCGTATTGCGGGAAGTCCGTGATCCAGCACAAAGCGAACTGGTTCTTGTCGCCGAGACCGAGCTCGTCGCCGATCCGAACGCGCGCTTTGCCGGCGAGCGAGGCGGCCTTGTCCTCTGTCCCTGCCGAGAAGAACACTGCGTCGCCTGCCTTCACGCCGGCCTTCTCGCGGATCAATTTCTGCGCCTCTTCAGGAATGAACTTGGCGATCGGACCCTTGCCGACGACCTGACCGTTCTCTTCCTCGAAGACGACGTAGCCGAGACCCGGCGCTCCTTCGGTACGCGCCCAGTCGTTGAGCTTGTCGAAGAACGAGCGCGATTGACTCGCGGCCCCCGTCGCTGGGATGGCGCGCACGACGCCGCCCGCCTTGACGACGTTCTTGAATGCGTTGAACGACACGTCGTCACGCAAAAACACATCGGACACGTCCGCGATGATCAGCGGATTGCGCAGATCGGGCTTGTCGGAGCCGTATTTCAGCATGGCATCGAAGTACTTGATGCGCGGGAAGGTGTCCGTGACCGGCTTGCCCTCCGCAAACTCCTTGAAGGTGTCGCGGATCACCGGCTCCATCGCCTGGAACACGTCTTCCTGGGTGACGAAGCTCATTTCCACGTCGAGCTGGTAGAACTCGCCGGGCAGGCGATCGGCGCGCGGATCCTCGTCGCGGAAGCAGGGCGCGATCTGGAAATAACGGTCGAAGCCCGAGATCATGATGAGCTGCTTGAACTGCTGCGGCGCCTGCGGCAGAGCGTAGAACTTGCCGGGATGCAGACGCGACGGCACGAGGAAATCGCGCGCGCCTTCAGGTGACGAGGCCGTCAAGATCGGCGTCGTGAACTCGAAGAAGGCGGTCTCCTTCATGCGGCGGCGCAGCGCGTCGATGATCGCGCCGCGCTTCATGATGTTCTGGTGGAGTTTTTCCCGACGCAGGTCGAGGAAGCGGTATTTCAGCCGCGTCTCTTCCGGATATTCCTGGTCGCCGAACACTGGCATCGGCAGTTCTTCGGCGGGGCCGAGAACCTCGATATCCGTGATGTAGACCTCGATCATGCCGGAGGGCAGCTCGGCGTTCTCCGTGCCGGCCGGACGCTTCCGGACTTTGCCATCGACACGCACAACCCATTCCGAACGCAGGGTTTCGGCC
>NZ_JBFUKD010000068.1:0-9609 GCF_056401005.1 Microvirga sp. P4_G7
CGCGATGGCCGCGAAGGATGAGGCGAGCGGTGTCGAGAGTCGGTATTTCAACGGCATGCTTGGCAAGAGGCATCGTCAGCGTATCCCCCATGATCATCCCGATGAATAATGCGGCCACGCCCAAACAAAAAGAGCGGATCGTTCTCGACCCGCCCTTTCCTGTGTTCGATGTGATCCCGACTAGAACTTCGGTGGTCCGAGGTCGAGCGGAGGCAAGGCGCCGCCCGGCGAATCAAGCAGGAGATTGTCGAGCTTCTGCTGCACGGCGGCCGGATCGACGACGGTACCGGAGCCTTTGTAGTGCATCACCATCTGCGGGAAGATCACCACGAGCGCGACCATGATCAACTGGATGATCACGAATGGAATGGCGCCCCAATAGATCTGGGCCGTCGTGATGGGCTCCATGCGTTTGCCCGTGACGCGATCGGTATAAGGCTCCTTCGGCGCCACAGAGCGCAAGAAGAATAGCGCGAAACCGAATGGCGGATGCATGAACGAGGTCTGCATGTTCACGCCAAGGATGACACCGAACCAGATCAGATCGATGCCGAGCTTCTCCGCCGCGGGGCCGAGCAGCGGCACGATGATGAAGGCGAGCTCGAAGAAGTCGAGGAAGAACGCGAGGAGGAAGACGAGCACGTTGACGAAGATCAGGAAGCCGATCTGACCGCCCGGAAGCGACGTCAGCAGATGCTCGACCCAGACGTGTCCATTGACGCCGTAGAAGGTGAGCGAGAACACGCGCGCGCCGATCAGGATGAACAACACGAACGCCGAGAGTTTCGCCGTCGCGAACGTCGCTTGTTTCACGAGCTCGAAATTGAAGCGCTTGGGGTTTTTGTCGAGCTTTCGCTTGATCGCGGCGAGGATCAACGAACCGAGCGCGCCCATGGCGCCGCCTTCCGTCGGCGTGGCGACGCCGATGAAGATGGTGCCGAGCACCAGGAAGATCAGCAGGAGCGGCGGCACCATCACGAACGTCACCTCCTGCGCCATGTTGGACATGAGACGCACGCCGGTGAGGCGTTCGATCAGGCCGACCAGGAAGGCATAGAGCGCGCCGGCTGCGATCATTTCCATCAGCAGGCCGAAATTCCCGTGTCCACCTTGCTTCAACCAAAAATAGGCGCCGACGAGAATGATCGTCAGGATGGCTGAAGCCGCGATGCGTTTCGCGCCGAGAAAGAGGTTCAGCAAGGCGCAGATCAGCGCGACGACCGTCGCCGTGCAGATCGTCAGGATGACGAAGTCCGCGCCGGCCTTGGTCTCGGTCTGGGAGAGCACGTAATAGCCGACGAGACCCGAGAACACGACGAGGATACCGAGCTGCCAGACGCCGCGCGCGCCGTCCGGCTCGCGGAAGCCGATGGCGTCGAGCGGCAGGCCTGGAACCGCTTTGGGGCTGACCAGCGAAACAAGGAAGACGTAGGCAGCGTAAAGTCCTGCGAGAATGATGCCTGGTAGGAAGGCGCCTTCGTACATGTCGCCGACCGAGCGTCCGAGCTGGTCCGCCATGACGATCAGGACGAGCGAAGGCGGGATGATCTGCGCCAACGTTCCCGAGGCGGCAATGACACCTGTCGCAACCCGTCTGTCATATCCGTACCGCAGCATGATCGGCAGTGAGATCAGTCCCATCGAGATGACGGATGCAGCAACGACGCCGGTGGTGGCGGCAAGCAGTGCGCCGACGAAAATCACCGCGTAGGCGAGACCGCCGCGCACCGGTCCGAACAACTGTCCGATGGTGTCGAGAAGGTCCTCCGCCATGCCCGATCTTTCGAGAATCAGGCCCATGAAGGTGAAGAATGGAATGGCGAGCAGCACCTCGTTCGACATGGTGCCGTACACGCGTTCCGGCAAAGCCTGCAGCAATGGCCAAGACAGCGTGATGGTCTGCGGAGCGAGGGGCGCCAGTTCTACGGCGAGGAAGAAGAAGAGCAGGCCGTTTGCGGCAAGCGAAAAGGCGACGGGATATCCGAGCAGCAGAAAGATCACCAGCGTCGCGAACATGATCGGCGCGAGGTTCTGAGCGATGAACACAGCCATGGGCGAGAACTCCGAGAAAAAAGCGAGGGCGGTTGCGACTAGCGGATGATGTCGCCCGGGGGTTCGCCGCCTTGCGGATTGACCGGATCGGCCAGGGTGCTGAGTAGACGTTCGGCTTCGGCTTCGGCGCTGTGCACGATCTCGTGCTCGTCTCGAAGATCACCGCGCATGATGGCGATGCGTTTGATGAGCTCGCTCAACCATTGGAAGAGCAACAGAGTGAAGCCGAGGAAGATCAACCCCTTCGCTGGCCAGATCGCAAGTCCGCCCGCATTGGAGGAGACTTCGCCCGATCGAAACGATCGCTCGAAATACGGAATGGAGAGATACGTCATCAGAGCGACGAAGGGGAAAAGGAAGAAGAGCAGCCCGAGCATCTCGATCCAATCCCGCTTCCGCTTGGAAAGCGAAGCCGAGATGATGTCGATGCGGATGTGCTCGTTAGCCTTGAGGGTCCAGGGTGCGCAGAGCATGAACACTGCGCCGAACAGGTACCATTGCAATTCGAGCCAAGCGTTCGACGAGACACCGAAAATTCGGCGGATGATCGCATTGACGGCCGAAACCAGGATGGCGATCACGATCGCCCAGGCCGCCGTCTTGCCAATCCGATCGTTGATGTAGTCGATGGCGCGGGACAGTTTCAAAAGTGCTGTCACCTGTTTCCCCTACAAAGCTAGGTATTTGTGTTGCTTAGGGCTTTGACTAACCAACTTTAAGCGCGGCCGCTAGAGCGTCCCCTTGGCGACCGCACTCGACTTAAGGCGAGTATCGCAGCGTATGCCTATGTCGAAAAGCGTGGCTGCCTTAAAATGATGCAACGCGAAGGCGAGACGAGCGGCAATAAAACTCTGGCAAATAGGCTCGTTTGATAGGTATTAATTCAAGAAATTGGACGCTTAGCTCCAGTCTGTAGGAATGGCGTCCGGACTGAGCCGGTCCTATATTGCTCTCGAGTCTATCGAAGTAACTGTATCGAAGGGTGGCAACGTGACGCTTCTCACTGTGGGTCTGCTTCTCTTCCTCGGCATTCATGCCTTCACGATGGCGCGCGGATCCCGCGCGCGGCTGATCGCACGGATCGGCGAAGGGCCATACAAGGGCCTCTATTCCCTCGTTTCGCTGCTTGGCCTCGTCCTGATCGTGATCGGCTACGGGCAGTACCGGCAGGGCGGCTACATTCCGGTTTGGGATCCACCCGTGTGGACCAGGCATCTGGCCTTGCTCCTGGTCTGGATCGCCTTCGTCTGCTTCGCCGCGGCGTATAGTCCCGGCCGGATCAAGCGGCACCTGAAGCACCCCATGCTCGTCGGTGTGAAAATCTGGGCTTTGGCCCACCTTCTCGCCAACGGAGATCTAGGCTCGATTCTCCTTTTCGGAACGATCCTGATTTGGGCCGTCCTCGCGCGCATCAGCATCAAATACCGCGACGAGGCTCCCGTACACGGCGCACCGACGGAGACGTCCACGGGCATCAGGAACGACGTGATCGCCGTCGTCGTCGGCACCTTGCTCTATGCCGCCTTCGCCCTCTGGCTCCATCCCTGGCTGATCGGCGTGCCGGTGCTGCCGTCACTTGCTGGCTGAAACCCATGTCATCGCAATCCGACATCCGGCGCCTCACCGCCCCTGACATTCGCGCCCGCAAGGGCGGCGAGCCGATCGTGGCGCTGACATCCTATCATGCCCATACGGCCCGCCTCGTCGATGAACATGTGGACGTGATCCTGGTCGGCGATTCCCTCGGCATGGTGATGCACGGGCTGGAATCGACCGTGCCGGTCACGCTCGACATGATGATCCTGCAGGGGCTTGCCGTGATGCGCGGCTCGAAGCGGGCGCTCGTCGTCGTGGATCTGCCGTTCGGGTCCTTCGAGGAAAGCAAGGAACAGGCCTTCCGCACGGCCGCGCGCGTTCTCAAGGAAACCGGCTGTGGTGCGATCAAGATGGAGGGCGGGAGGCAGATGGCGGACACCRTGCGCTTCCTATCGGAGCGCGGCGTGCCGGTGATGGCCCATATCGGTCTCACGCCTCAGCACATCAACACGCTGGGCTCTTTCAGGGCGCAAGGGCGCGACAGGGCGGATTGGCCCGGCATCCTGGCCGATGCGACGGCCGTCGCCGAGGCAGGCGCATTCTCGGTCGTGGTGGAAGCCGTGGCCGAGCCCTTGGCGCGGGAGATCACCCAAGCGATTGCCGTTCCGACGATCGGGATTGGCGCGTCGGTCGCGTGTGATGGGCAAATCCTGGTCTTGGAGGACATGCTCGGCCTGACGCCGAGCGTGCCGAAATTCGTCAAACGGTTCGGCGAACTCGGCCCTCACATCGCCAGTGCTGTCGAAGCCTATGCGGAAGATGTCCGCAATCGGACCTTCCCCGGACCAGAGCATACCTACGCCGAGAAGAAACCTGCGACCTGACAGGCCTCTCGCCTTCCACGGGTCTGTGTGGTAGGCGACCGGTTGGTTATATAAGGAGGCGGCTTCCAAGCCGCGGGGAGACATATGGCGCCGAACGACGAGTTCATCCGCGAAGTCGACGAGGAATTTCGTCGCGATCAGATCGCGCAGATCTGGAAGCGCTACAATGGCGTCATCATCGGTCTCGCCGTGCTTCTTGTCGCGGCCGTGGGCGCCTATCGCTACTGGGAACATTCCCAGGAACAGCGTGCTCAGGTCGCCGCAGAGCGCTACGAGGATGCGGTCAAGCTGGTCCGCGACGACAAGAGCAAGGAAGCGGAAGCCGCTTTCGAGGCGCTGGCGAAGGAAGGCGAGGGCGGATATGCGCTTCTCGCACGGTTCCGCCTCGCGGCAGAACTCGGCAAGCAGAACCCAGAGAACGGCGCCACTGCCTACGATGCCCTCGCCAACGACGCCAAGGTCCCGGCGCTCTGGCAGGATCTTGCCCGTCTTCGTGGCGCGTGGCTGCGTGTCGACGGCGCGGATCAGGCCAAAGTGCGCCCCGTCCTCGAGCGGATCGCCGTTCCGACGAACGCTTGGCGGCATTCCGCGCGCGAGCTTCTGGGTCTTTCCGGTTTGAAAACCGGAGATATGGATTTCGCTGGACGTTGGTTCGATCAGATCGCCGCCGATCGTGAGACGCCGCAGGCCCTGCGCCAGCGGCTTGAGATCTACACGGCCCTTGTGGCCGGCGGTCCCGTCACTGCGACCCAATAAGCAGGTGAAGACATGACGCCTACCGTCGCCATCGTCGGACGGCCGAATGTCGGCAAATCGACATTGTTCAACCGCCTCGTCGGCAAGAAGCTCGCCCTCGTCGACGACCGACCGGGCGTAACGCGTGACCGTCGCGAAGGCGATGCGCGCCTGGGCGATCTCGAATTCCGCGTCATCGACACGGCCGGTCTCGAAGAGGCCGACGAAACCTCGCTCCTCGGCCGCATGCGTGCGCAGACGGAAGCGGCGATCGGCGATGCCGATGTGCTTCTCTTCGTCATCGATGCGCGCGTCGGCATTCTGCCGGCCGACCGACCGTTCGCAGAATTGGTTCGCCGTTCCGGCAAACCCGTGATCCTCATCGCCAACAAGGCGGAAGGCGGGGCGGGGATGGCAGGCGCCTACGAGGCGTTCTCTCTCGGCCTCGGYGATCCCGTGCCGCTTTCGGCTGAGCACAATGAGGGGTTCTCCGATCTCTTCGAATCCTTGATGCCGCATTTCCCGCATCCCGACGATGTCGTCGACGACGACGACCACAGCGGCAAGCCGATGCACGTCGCCATCGTCGGCCGTCCGAATGCGGGCAAGTCGACACTCATCAACCAGATGGTGGGCCAGGATCGACTGCTGACCGGCCCTGAAGCCGGCATCACGCGCGATTCCATTTCGATCGAATGGGAATGGCGCGGCAAGCCGGTGAAGCTGTTCGACACGGCGGGCCTGCGCAAGCGATCGCGTGTCGAGGACAAACTCGAAAAGCTGTCCGTTGCCGATGCTCTGCGCGCCATTCGCTTTGCCGAGGTGGTGATCGTGCTTCTCGACGCAACGATCCCATTCGAGAAGCAGGATCTCTCGATTGTCGACCTCATCGAACAAGAAGGCCGTGCGCTGGTGATCGGTCTCAACAAATGGGACCTCGTCGCCGACAAGCCTGGCCTCTTGAAAGAGTTGAAGGAAGAGGCGCTGCGTTTGCTTCCGCAAGTGAAGGGCGCGCCTGTCGTGCCGCTGTCCGGTCTTGCCGGCACCGGCATCGATCCGCTTATGAAGGCGGTCATGCAGGTTTATGAGACCTGGAACAAGCGCGTCTCGACGGCGCGCATCAACCAATGGCTCAGCGACGCGCTGGAGACAAACCCGCCGCCGGCGGTGTCGGGTCGACGGATCAAGATCCGCTACATGACGCAGATCAAATCCCGCCCGCCGACTTTCGCGCTGTTCGGCAACCAGCTCGACGCGTTGCCGAAGAGCTACACGCGCTATCTCGTCAACAGCCTGCGCGAATCCTTCGAATTGCCGGGCGTCCCCGTTCGCATGCTGTTGCGCATGGGCAAGAACCCATTCGACAAAGAACGGAAGTAGACCTCAACGGGTCATGGCCGGGCTTGTCCCGGCCACCCCGATTGGTGACCGGCAACGCCCTTCCATATCGAGATCACCGGCACGAGGCCGGTGATGACGTCGCGACACAAAGCCCTGAACGGCTAATCCCGCACTTGGCACACCTTGCGAATGCCGGGCGCGGAATCGCCGAAGACGCTATTGCTGCAGGCGACGCCATTGCGAAAAGCGCCTTCAGCGAAGCGGCCGTCCGCGCCGTATCGAACGCGCATCCGACCTTCGAAATTGCAGAAGCCGTTTTCGAGCGCGCATGTTCGCCACGCGCTGCGTTCCYCGCGGCCCAGCCTGACGTAGTCCGACCGTCGATCGTAAKGACGCGGCCGTTCATATCGGGGCTCATTGTATTCCGAATGTTCGTATCGCGGCCGCTCGTAGGCCGGCCTGCCGTAACCTCCGCCATGCCCGCGCGCGACATAGGCACAGCGCTTGGGCGTTCCAGGCGCGGGGTCGCCGAAGACATCGTTGGAGCAGGGGATGCCCCGATCTCTGACGTCGAGCGCAGTGCCACGCCCCGGAACGCCGTAGATCACGCGGGTCGGGTACGGCACGCTGCAATATCCGTTTTCCTGGGCGCACGGGACGAGGCCCTGTGCAACGGCCGCAGGCATCCCAATCCAGAGGCCGGCGGCGACCGCAGCCATCGTTACAATCGGACGAAGCATGGTTCAGTCTCCTTCATGCGCCTTGACCATGAGAGGAAATACTTAAGAACGGAATAACATTTCGTCGATTTCTGATCCTTGATGCGACCAGTTTCCGTGGATGCTTGGATCGAGACAGGGCATGATGGCGAACGGTGATGAGGTCACCGAATTCGAATACGGAATGCGCCGATGTCTTCATCCCCCATCACCGCTATTGGTTTCGACGCCGACGACACGCTTTGGCAAAACGAACAATTCTACAGGTTGACCGAAGAGCGGTTCGCCAAGCTTCTGTCCGACCACGCGACGGCGGAGCATATCGCGTCCACCTTGCTCGAGGCCGAGAAGCGAAATCTGCGGATCTACGGTTTCGGGATCAAAGGCTTCACATTGTCGATGATCGAGACGGCGATCGAAGTGACTGAGGGACGGGTCGCGGCATCGGTGATCCAGGAGATTCTCCTCACCGGCCGTGAATTGCTCAACCATCCCGTCGAAACGCTGCCGCACGTGCGCGAAACGCTCGAGCAGTTGGCGGGCGCGTACCGCATCATCCTGATCACGAAGGGCGATCTGTTCGATCAGGAGCGCAAGCTTGCGCAATCCGGTTTGGGCGAACTTTTCGACGCTGTCGAAATCGTCAGCGACAAGACCGCCTCGACCTACGAACGGATTTTCACGCGACACGCAGACGGCCCGCGCGCAAGCATGATGGTCGGTAATTCCCTGAAATCAGACATCGTCCCGGCCCTCGAAGCGGGAAGCTGGGGCGTGTACGTGCCGCACGATCTCACGTGGTCATACGAACACGTCGACGAACCCGCCGACGCGCCGCGCTTCAAACGCATCGCGCATCTCGGCGAGCTGATCGAAATGGTCGAAAGTCTTTAGGCGGTGCGCCCTAAGCTGGCATCTGCGGCGTCAGCACAGTTCCACCGTTGGGAAAATCGTAGATCTTGCCGCTCTCCGTCCATGAGGGCAGGGCCAGCTTGAGAATGTGCGGCGCGAGATCGTCCGGAGTCTTCAGCTTCAACGGGTCTTCGCCGGGCATCGCCTTCGCGCGCATCGAYGTGCGCAGCGCACCTGGGCTGACCAGCATGGTCTTGATGTTGGTCTTCACCGTCTCCGCCGCGTAGGTGCGTACGAGCGCTTCCAGGGCCGCTTTCGAAACCGAGTAGACGCCCCAATAGGCGGTGCATTTATGCGCTGCCCCGGAGGTCAGGAAGATCGCGCGGCCGGCGTCGGATGCGCGAAGCAGCGGGTCGAGAGAACGGATCAGGCGGTAATTGGCCRTGACGTTCACCGCCATCACCTCATCCCATACGGGCTGATCGATATGGGTGATCGGCGACAGTTCACCGAGAACGCCCGCGTTGCCGAGCAGGATGTCGAGTTTGCCCCAACGCTCGTAGATCGACGCGCCGAGGCGGTCGAGCGCATCGAGATCCTTCAGGTTGACCGGAACGAGCGTCGCCGAACTGCCTTTGGCGCGGATTGCATCGTCGAGGTCTTCCAAGCCGCCTTGCGTGCGGGCGAGGGCGATGATGTGAGCGCCGGCTTCGGCAAGTGCTAGCGCGGCCGCGCGACCGATGCCGCGCGACGCGCCGGTGACGACCGCAACGCGGCCTGTGAGAGGCTTATCCATCGTGTATCAGTCGGCTTCAGCAAGAAGAGAAAGGCGACGCGGTGTGGCGACCGCGAGATCGGTGAGGGGCGTCGGGTAGTCACCCGTGAAGCAATGGTCCGTGAATTGCGGTTGTTCCGGATTGCGGCCCTTTTCGCCCATCGATCGATAGATGCCTTCGATCGACAGGAACGCCAGCGAATCCGCGCCGATATACTGGCGCATCGCTTCGAGATCGTGCGTGGCGGCGAGAAGCTTTTCCCTCTCCGGCGTGTCGATGCCGTAGAAATCCGGATGGGTGATCGGCGGGCTCGCAATGCGAAAATGCACTTCCTTCGCACCGGCTTCGCGCATCATGCGCACGATCTTCACCGAAGTCGTGCCGCGCACGAGGCTGTCATCGRCGAGAACGATGCGCTTGCCTTCGATGGCGGAGCGATTGGCCGAGTGCTTCATGCGCACGCCGAGTTCGCGTACGGATTGCGTCGGCTGAATGAAGGTCCGGCCGACATAATGATTGCGGATGATGCCGAGTTCGTAGGGGAGACCGCAGGCCTGCGCGTATCCGAGCGCCGCTGGGACACCTGAATCCGGCACCGGAATCACCACGTCCGCTTCCGTCGCCGATTCACGCGCGAGTTCGCGGCCCATGGCCTTGCGGACCTCGTAGACGCTGCGGCCGTTCACGATGGAATCCGGCCGCGCAAAGTAGATG
>NZ_JBFUKD010000069.1:0-9551 GCF_056401005.1 Microvirga sp. P4_G7
CCATTTCAGAAGCTGGAGATTTTGCGACGCGGAGCAGCCCTTGCGCATCAGCTTCAGCACACGAGAATCGAGGCTCTCGATACCCGGTTGGATCCACCTCACTCCCGCCGCCGCGAGCATCTCGAGGTGACGCTTCTTCATGTTCGATTTGACTTCGAAGAAGATGGAGAATTCGCCTCCTTCCGCCGCAAGGCGGGGCATCACATTCTCGAAATACGACATGTCGAGGATGTTATCGACGGCTTCTATTCGGCGTGTACCGTATCGCGCGCTCATGGTGATCATTTCGTCCACAACCACCTCCGACGACTTGGCGCGGTATGACATGGTGCCACCGTTCAGGCCGCAGAAGGTGCAATGGCTCTTTGCGCCCCACCAGCATCCGCGGGAGAACTCCATCGGCAAGCCGGGGATGATGCGATCCGCATAGAGAGATTGTTTCAGCTCGGCGAAGTAATCGACGTAGTCGGGAAGCGGCAAGCCGCGCACATCTTCTGTCACGGCGCGGGGCACGCCGTCGCCCGATGAGGAAACGGGGTAACCCACCGCTCTGTGAACCGGTGCGAACACCCCAAAGGGAACATCCTCGATCGGCAGGTCGGCTCCAACCTCCAGGATGCGTCGAACGAAGGGGACGATGAAGGCATCGGCCTCCCCAGAGACCACGTAATCGATCCACGGGTAGCTCGCATGGGTCGTCCGCCCCATGATCGACTCGCAATTCGCGCCGCCGATCATCGTCACGACGTCCGGCGCGAGTTCGCGGATCCGCCGGAGGAGTGCAAGCGATGCTACGTGCTGCTGGAAGGTAGAGGTGCAGCCGACGACCCTCGGCTTGTGTTCCAAAACCTTGCGCGCGGCCCAATCGATATAGTCGACCATCTGAGCCCGCAGAGCGAGGAGCTGTGCGTCGTCCGGGCCACCGCGCCTTCTGCGCGGATTGCGGGAGGCGAGGCTTTCCAGAAAGGTGTCGTGATCAGGCGCGAAGTCGGGAAAGGCAGCAGCGCCAAACAGCCAATCCACAACCGCTTCTTCCGGCCTGATGCTCTCCAGAGCCCGGTAGTTCTTCATACCGACGAACTCGAGAAACCACAGACTCGGATAAAGCACGCGCGTATCGATGCTCGCTCCGTCGAGAATGGACTTCAACAATCCGAGCGCGATCGAGGGCCGCTCCACGCCGGAGAGAGGCATATTGACGAGGCAGACGTCCGCTCCCTGTTCACTCGTGCAAGCAGCCCTCCTCACCCCGGTACACTCCGCAGGTGAAAGAAACTGTGAGGAGATTGCCCTAATGGAAGGCGGGAGACGTGCATGGATGACTTCCAAACTGCTTGACGAGCAGCATAGGCAAGCTTACCTTTCTTTCAATATATTCCGCAAGGTAAGACCCCGGCAAAAGGGGCGTGACGTTTCCTGGTTGATGTCCGAAAATCCCTTCCCCACGAGGTGGTCCATGTCTGTCGAAGACGCAGAGCGTTTTGCGAATGACCTTGTCGGCAACAAAGAATTGCTGGCCCAAGTGAAGCAACATGCAACCGGCCTCGGCGCGGTAGTCGCCATCGCAAAGCAGCATGGCTACAACTTCACGATCGACGAAGCCAAGAAGTACATCCAGTCGCGCAGTTCGCAGGAACTGACTGATCAGCAACTCGATGCCATCGCCGGCGGCAAGCATCATCATTCGAGCGTTGCCACAAGCACAAAGGTCGCCCAGACCGCCTATGTCGCGAGCAGCGCTGTCGAAGCGGCGGAAGTGGCGACCACCGCCGTTCAGGTGTCGGAAGCTGCCGCCGACGTAGCTGCCGCAGCAGAAGTGGTGGCGGTCGTCGCGGCCGTTCTGACCTGATCGCGTAAGCTTCATGCCGGGGCGCTTGTCAGGCATTTCCCCAATCAGAGCCGCGGCCGCATGCACCGATCCGCGTGACCACCTTCGCAATGCGCTTGCTCGCCACGACACGGAGGCGCTCCAAACAATTGCCGAGGTCAAACGGTTTCGCGAAAGACTGATCGGCGACCCAGCCTTCCGCACGGCTCTGCGCGACGGAAGCCACCCCGACTGCAAGTCCTTCGAGCGTTACCGCCCTCTCTGGGACAAGGCGCTCGGACGACACGTGTATGACAACGACGGCCTCCTCTCATGGCCTGATGTAAGGCTCTGGAAAAGCTGGCAGGAGGATCTCGTCCGCTATCGGGATCTCATGTCCCACTACCCGACATCGCATGGCACGAATCCCCGCTTCACGGCCTGGCGCCAACGTCAGATGGCTCGTGCTGAAAGTGAACTTGGACCGATGCATGCAGCCATCACGCATCCGGTCGCCGCTTACGAACTGGCGAGCGGTTGTTCGGTGGGATGCTGGTTTTGCGGTATCTCGGCAGCCWCGTTCAATGGAACGGCCGACTACGATCGTGACGGAATGTTGTGGCGAGATATTCTGTCCGTCATGGCAGATCGGCTCGGCCCCGCGGCACGGACGGGTTTCTGTTACTGGGGAACCGACCCTGTCGACACGCCTGACTACGACCGCTTCCTGAACGATCATGGCGCAATCACCGGGTGGATTCCGCAGACGACGACCGCTGCTCCCCTGAAAGACTGTGATCTGATCCGGCGAGTTCTTTCTCTCTCGAATCCCGATCAACCAGTCCTCAATCGCTTTTCGGTTCTCACAACCCGGCAGCTCCACACGATATTTGAAGTCTTCACGCCCATCGATCTCCTCCTTGTGGAGATCGTCCCGCAGATGAAAGACTCGCTAATGCCCAAGGCGCGAGCAGGCCGGGCGCTCGATCGAGAAAAGGCGCGGCCGGAACAGGATCTGGGTTTGAGTGGCATAGCAACCACGATCGCCTGCGTTTCGGGCTTCCTCGTCAACCTGCCGGAGCGCCGCCTCCGCCTGATCGCGCCTTGCCGCGCCGACGGAGCCAATCCGCAGGGCTTTCTTACCTTTGCCGACGAAACGTTCAGCGACGGAGCGGATTTTGCGAACTGCATGGACAGGATCGTAGCGGCCCACATGCCAGATGAACTCGCCGCCGATGCTTTGGTCTCCTTTCGACGTGATCTCACCATCACCACTTCAAACCGCGGACTTCGTCTCGAAAATGCGGTCAGCGTCCACGAGGTAAGAGGCTTTGCGTTCTTGGAGCAGTTCGCGGCGCTTCTTGTGCAATCCCCTCGTCCTGTCGCGTCCATTGCCGAGACGCTGGTAGGCGGCGGCGCGAATTTTTTCGACGTGCATTCGCTCCTGACGGATTTGTACGACAATTGCCTGATCGAGGCCTCGCCCGCTTCTGAGCGGGAAGACGCTACCCTGACATTGGTTGAGAATTGAGGTCGCAGATGGACATCACCGAAGCCACTCGGCACTATCGCGGCATCTTCACCAAGCGGACGCCCGAGGAGCTGCGCATCCTCGCCCACATCAAACGGTTCATGGAACGCCTTGTGGCCGATCCCGGCTTTCGTCAGGCGCTCGCCGAAAACGTAGACAACCCGAAGGTCGTCGCCGAGCGCTACGGCATCGATCTCGACCCGCTCGAAATGCTGCCGCTCTATCACAGCCAGCATCTGCGCTACCGCTTTACGGAAGAGGAAGCTCGCTGGCCCCTCGCACTCGCGTGGGACGAGTACATGAAGGATATGTTCCGTCACCGCGATCTTCTGCGCGAGGAAGGCTCGATGGAGGGAATTCATCCGCGCTTTCACGCTTGGCGCGAACGGCAGATCAAACGCTCCATGAGCGAACTGGGCGGGTCCGGACCCTCCATCACTCATCCCATCGTCGCCTTTGAGTTAAGCGAAGGCTGCACCGTGGGCTGCTGGTTCTGCGGCCTTGCAGCGGAGCGCTATCGCGGTCACTTCCCCTATTCCGAAGAGAATGCGGCTTTGTGGCGTGACATGCTCGCCGTGATGCACGACATGTTCGATACCGCCGCGCGCACGGGTTTCTGCTACTGGGCGACGGATCCATGCGACAATCCGGATTATGACCGGTTCATCGAGGACTACTACCACATCACCGGCGCCCTGCCCCAGACGACCACCGCCGCGCCCTTGAAGGACGAAGCGCTGACCCGGAGAATTCTCGGATTGTTCGACCGTTTCCGAACCGTGACGAACCGGTTTTCCGTACTGACCGTCAAGCAACTGGACAAGATCCATGCGACGTTCAAACCCGAAGAATTAATGGGCGTCGAGCTCGTCATGCAGAACCGGGAATCCTTGACCGCCAAGGCCGATGCAGGACGCGCCCGCGAGCGCGTTGCAAAGCTGCGTGCTGCAGGAAAATCTGAAAAGATCGCGGAACTGTCTCGCGACCACACCACTATTGCATGCGTCTCCGGCTTTCTCGTCAACATGATGAAAAAGAGCGTCCAGCTCGTAACACCTGTTCCGGGTAGCGAACGCTGGCCGTTGGGTTACCGCATCTTCGGAGAACGCACCTTTTCGACAGGCGCCGAGTTTCGCGCGGCGATCGAGGGGCTCATCGACGAACATATGATGGCCGGTCTTCCCGGCGAATGGCCCGCGCGGTTCCGCTCGGATCTGCGCTATGAGCCGATTGCGACCGGCTTCAAGCTCCATTCACGCTGCATCGAACACCTGGTTGAGAATGAGATCTGCGGCCGCATGGTCGGTGACCTGATTGCTCGCGGCGATCTCGCCGTCGTCGACGTGGTCGAGCACCTCGTGAACCAGGGCGTGAGCGTTCTCGTCGTCGCTGATCTCCTTGAAAAGTTGTTTGATGCAGGGCTCCTGCTGGAAGCAAATGCGGATGACGATCTCCTCCCGCCCGGCCTGCCCGTGGTTGCCGCTTTGACGAATTGAATGAGCGGGACTGTGCGTGTCGTTCCGGTGCCGGCAGGCGAGCTCGAAGCGCTCGGCCACCTCACATTTCCGGCGGTGCTGTCGGCAATCGCGCCCTTCTTCCCTGAAACCCTAGCCTTCGCGGCATTCCGGGATGATGAGCCTGTCGGTCTCGTCATCGGCGTTCGCGGTCCGAACGGGGAGTTTGAAGTTCTGTCCCTCTTCGTCTCAGCCTTGTCGCGCAGGCAGGGCATCGGCTCGCGATTGCTCGCGCTGCTGGAAAAGGCCTTTGCCGCGGCTGGAATGCGCCGAGGCGTGCATTTTTTGACCGTCAGGTCCGAGGAACAGGGGCCTGTTCGATTTGCGATGAGGCAGGGTTGGGCGAGGCCGACAATCACCAAGCTCGTATGCCGCAGCACGATCCAAAACGCCTTCGAGACCCCGTGGCTCGTGCGCGCGAAACTTCCGTCGCACTACGCCATTCGCGACTGGGCGAGACTTACCCCACGAGAGCGCGCGGCCCTGAGGGCGGGCGTTGGGGATTGGATTCCAGAGGAGGTCGATCCATTTGCCGTTGAGGCGGGTTTTGACCGAGCGACCAGCGTCGCTCTCGTCGACGAACGGAAATCAGCGCGACCGGTGTCCGGCTTCGTCGTGACACACCGCGTCGCTTCCGACACGTTGCGCTGGACCTGCTCCTACGTTGATCCCGCCCTTCAAGGTAGCGCACGCATCCTGCCGCTCTGGCTCGAAGTGGCCAGCCGCCAGCGTGTCCTTCGAGGGCCGGAGGAGTTCGTCTTTACTGTTCCCTTGACGCAGCCGCGCATGGCACGTTTCGCCGCGCAGCATATGCGCCCCTGGCTCACCGATCTCGCCTATTCTTGCATCACGACAAAGAATGTCGCGATGCATCGGAATCCTGACCGCGCGTAGCCGAGTATAGCCTATCGACTCGTTGCCGGCAGCACGACGTCGACGGCCGCCCGCGCGGCCTGTACGACGATATCGGCCTCCTCACGGGTCAAGCAAAGAGGCGGCGCGAAACCAAGGATATCCCCCTGGGGCATAGCACGGGCGATGACACCACGCTCTGCGAGCGCCGCCGCGACCTGCTGACCAATCTTGTGCGAAGCGTCGAAAAACTGACGATCATCCTTGTCTTGGACAAACTCCACCGCAGCCATCAACCCCTCGCCACGGACCTCGCCCACGTGACGATGGTCGGACAACGCGTCTGACAGTTGTTCACGGAAATAGGCGCCGACCAAACGTGCATTTTCCACGAGATCCAGTTCACCGATGAGCTCGAGGTTCGCGATCCCCGCGGCAGCGCAGATGGGATGAGCGGAATAGGTCCACCCGTGGCCGATCGGGCCCATCTTGTCCGAACCCTGAACGAGGACCTCCCAGATTCGGCTTGAGACAATCGTGCCGGAAAGCGGTGCGTATGCCGACGTCAGTCCCTTGGCGATTGTGATGAGGTCCGGACGCATGCCGTAGTGATCGGAGCCGAACATCGTGCCGAGCCGCCCGAATCCGGTGATGACTTCATCTGCGACGAGCATGATGTCATATCGCGCGAGTACGGACTGGATCCTGTCCCAGTAACCGGCGGGYGGGGGCACAATGCCGCCGGTTCCKAGGACTGGCTCGCCAATGAAGGCCGCGACCGTTTCCGGACCCTCGGCCAGGATCATCTCCTCCAGCTTGTCCGCGCAATATTGCGAAAATTGTTCCTCGCTCATCGAGCGGTCCGGGCGACGGAAATAGTACGGCGCTTCAGTATGCAGCACGGGCATGCGGGGCAAGTCGAAAGCCGCATGGAAGACGTCGAGACCCGTGAGACTGCCCGTCATGACTCCAGAGCCATGATAGCCACGCCAACGGGAAATGATCTTCTTCTTTTCCGGTCGTCCAAGGATGTTGTTGTAGTACCAGATGAGCTTGATGTTCGTCTCATTGGCGTCCGAACCAGACAGCCCGAAATAGACACGGCTCATGTTCGCCGGCGCTCGTTCGACGATCATTCTTGCAAGCGTGATCGACGCTTCGGTCCCGTGACCGACATACGCATGATAATATGCGAGGTTCTTCGCCTGCTCCGCGATCGCATCGATAATCTTCTGGCGCCCGTAGCCCACGTTGACGCAGTAAAGGCCGGCAAACGCGTCGAGGCTCCGCTTTCCCGCCGTGTCGGTAATGTAGACGCCGGCGCCGCTGCTGACTACGCGTGTAGGAGTTTCACCGCGAGCATGCGCACCCATGTTCGTCGAGGGGTGAAAGAAGTGATCCCGATCCCAGGAGTTGAGCTGATTGCCGTTGTCGAGCATGTAGTTGGTTCTTCCCTTTCGACGACCGGTGCGCAGTTCAGCGGCCCGCTCGCTGCATAATCTCTTCAATCCGCTCGCCGCTGCGGAGACCGCGCTTCAACGTAATAGCAACAATATGCTCTTGGCAGCAAAATGGGCCCCATGTCAGAGTAATTCCGGCGCAACATCGACACTCTGCGCAGGAGTCCTGCATGGCCGTACTCGACAACATCGACGTTCTGATCCTCAATGCCGTTCAGAAAAACAATCGAATGACCTCCGATCAGTTGGGGGAGCTTGTCGGGCTCTCGCCAACGGCCTGCCAACGGCGTCTGAAACGGCTTAGAAGCGAGGGTGTCATCGAGGGTGACGTTTCGATTATTTCCCCTAAAGAAGTCGGGCGTCCCATCTCGATGCTCGTCCTGGTTTCTCTCGAGCGCGAACGCGCCGACATCATCGATCGCTTTAAGCGGGCCATTCGCTCGACCACCGAGATCATGATCGGGCTCTATGTGACCGGCGAGGCCGATTTTGCATTGCTCGTGACGGCGCAGGACATGCAGGATTACGAGCAGTTCACCCGCCGCTTCTTCTATGAGAATCCCGACATCAAGKGTTTCAAGACGATGGTGGTGATGGATCGCGTCAAGGCCAGCTTCGAACTGCCCATCGCCGCGACGGACCTAGGTTAAGGCCTGCCCGCAGTGCCAGGCAGTCGCACCATCCGCATAAAACCTGCATCAAAGGAGGGAATTGAGGCGGATTACTGCATAAATACGTCATAATTTGCCCATTGCTACTCGATCCCCTTCGCTATGATGGAAGGCAACGAAAATGGGCAATAGCCCAGGGAACGACGGCCGGAGCGCACGTATGTCAGACGAGCCGATATCGGCTTACGTTGAGAGCAAAAGCCGTGCCTATTGCGATCTGAGYGATCGCATTTGGGACACGCCGGAGCTCAACTTCGAGGAGCATCGCTCGTCCTTTGAGCATGCGCGAATGATCCATGCGGAAGGTTTTCGCCTGCTCGAGTCAGTCGCAGGAATGCCCACCGCCATCGGCGGAGAAGCCGGTGAAGGCGGTCCGGTCATCGCAATTCTAGGTGAGTACGACGCGCTGCCGGGCCTCAGCCAGGTCGCCGGAGCAACAGAACCGCATCCCCTCGTTCATGCTGGCAACGGACACGGTTGCGGCCACAACCTGCTTGGCGCCGGATCCCTTCTCGCCGCTGCCGCGCTCAAGGATTGGCTGGCAAGCCACGGTCTCAAAGGGCGCGTCCGATACATCGGTTGCCCCGCCGAGGAAGGCGGGTCGTCCAAAAGCTTCATGGCGCGCGCCGGCGTATTCGACGATGTCGACGTTGCAATCTGCTGGCATCCGGGGCCGTTCACGGGGGTTACGACACCGCTTTCTCTGGCATGTGTCGAGGCGGAGTTCGCCTTTTCCGGTCGCGCCGCGCATGCTGCAGTTGCTCCTCATCTCGGTCGAAGCGCGCTTGATGCCGTCGAGCTGATGAGCGTGGGCGTCAACTATCTGCGCGAGCACATGCCGCCGGGAGCGCGTGTCCACTATGCGGTAACAGAGACCGGCGGAATCGCACCCAATGTCGTGCAGGCCCATGCCCGAGTGCGCCATCTCGTGCGTGCCGCAACGCTCGACGAGATGTGGGCGCTGTTCTCGCGCGTCGTCGATATCGCACGAGGTGCGGCACTGATGACCGAGACGGAGTTGTCGTGGAAGCAGGTTGCAGGAGAAGCCAATCTCGTCGGCAACACCGTTCTTGAAAAGCTGATGGACGAGACCCTCAGAGGGCTGGGCGGCCCCGGCTTTGACGCCGATGATCGCGCATACGCAGCCGCCATACAGGCGACTGTCGATCGGGCAGACATTCGGAGAGCCCGCACAAACTTCAAGCTAGCACCCGATTCAAACGACGCCCTGACGGAAGAAATTTATCCGCTCGGCGCCGGATCGCCAAACGCCATCGGGTCGACCGATGTGGGAACGGTCAGTTGGATCGTGCCCACCGTCCAGTGCCGTGTGGCCACGTGCGCAGTAGGAACTCCTGGGCATTCTTGGCAGATGGTCGCGCAGGGTCGCTCACCCGCCGCGCACAAAGGGATGATCCTTGCCGCGAAAGCGATGGCCGGGGTTGCCGCGGCTCTCTTCGCGGATCCCAGAAAGCTGGATGCGGCACGCCAGGAGCACAACGATTTCCGTGCGAGCAATCCCTTCAAGAACCCGATCGGAGACGAGATCCAGCTCGATTTGACCGTGGCTCCCGACAGGGGGGCAGCAAATCGCCTCGCGAGCTGATGCCGAAGGACTCGAATGACAACGAACGCTCGGCATCGGTTGCATGAAGCCGAGCACCATAGGGACCTTGGAAAGCGCCAAACTCAACGTCAAACAACTCTAGAGGATAC
>NZ_JBFUKD010000070.1:0-9498 GCF_056401005.1 Microvirga sp. P4_G7
CCCAATCGTCGGGCACCAGGATTCGACGTGGAAACGCGCCGATCATACCCTCCAAGGCACTGATATGCAGATCTGCCACCAGCACAGGGATGTTGGCGTTCTCCAACAAGGATTGTAGGAAGCCGATCGTAACGAGATCGTTGGTGCGGACGATTTCGATCATCGGGGTTAGGCTACTCCCTTGCGGCAAGCTTTCGCGTTGCAGCACGGAAACCGCCATGCCACGGTGTGGTCCATATTCCTACCGGCCATTTCGGTCGGCAACCCGGGTTTTCAGCGTGGGCGTCGTCGTTCCCTTCGAGGAAAAGCATTCCGACAAGAATGCCGGTATCGAAAAGCTCGTTTCCCTTGTGTCCTCGGACATGGAACGCGTCAATGCGATGATTTTGTCGCGTACGGGATCGGATGTCACCATGATCCCCGAGGTGGCGACGCATCTGATTTCCTCCGGCGGCAAGCGCTTGCGGCCGATGCTGACGCTCGCGACCGCCGGGCTCGTCGACTATCGCGGCGAGGGCCATATCAAGCTCGCTGCCAGCGTCGAGTTCATGCACACCGCGACTCTTCTCCACGACGACGTGGTCGACGAAAGCGACATGCGCCGCGGCAAGGTGGCTGCTCGGATCAAATGGGGCAACGAGGCGAGCGTGCTCGTCGGCGACTTTCTGCTTGGCCAGGCCTTCAAGATGATGGTCGAGGTCGGGTCGTTGCGCGCCCTCGATATTCTCTCCTCGGCCGCCTCGGTGATCGCCGAGGGCGAGGTGATGCAGCTCGCCGCCGCCAAGAACACGGAAACCACCGAAGACGAATATCTCGCCGTCATCCGTGCGAAGACGGCGGAATTGTTCGCCGCCGCGTGCGAAGTCGGACCGGTCCTCGCCGATCGACCCAAGGCGGAGCACGCCGCGTGCCGTTCCTACGGCATGAATCTCGGCATCGCGTTCCAGCTCGTCGACGATGCGCTCGACTACGGCGGCACGGCAGCCGCGCTCGGAAAGAACGTCGGCGACGATCTGCGCGAAGGCAAGATCACCTTGCCGGTCGTGTTGTCGTTCCGCCGCGGCGACGCCCAGGAACGCGCGTTCTGGAAACGTGTTCTCGAAAAGAATGAGATCGAAGACACCGATCTCGATCATGCCGTCTCCATCATGCGTCGCCACCGCGCGCTCGAAGACACCATCGAACGCGCGAAGCACTATGGCGCAATGGCGCGTGATGCACTGGCGCTGTTCCCCAACGGACCAATGAAACAGGCGCTGTTGGAGACCGTCGATTTCTGTATCGCGCGGGCGCATTGAGCGGAGCATCGAGACGCTCCGCGACGGAATTCACAGGCTCAGCGCAGGACCGTCGCCGTTGTCCACCAATCGGGCTTGGCGCAGTTCATCGCCTTCGCTGCCTCGTCGGCTTTCGCCCGATCGTCGTACAACCCGAAGACGGTCGCACCAGAGCCGGACATGCGCGCGAGTCGGCACCCATCGGTGCCCGCCAACAGTGCAAGCGCCTCGGTGATGAGGGGCTGCACGCTGCGCGCCGGCGGTTCGAGATCGTTGCGTGCCTGCTTCAGTTGCGCCACGATCGAGCGATCGCAATTCACGCGGATGTCGGGGTGCGTCAGACCCGGTAACGCCTGCCCCGGCTGCAACCCGAGCGCCTTGAAGACGGTCGGGGTTTCGACCGGTACGCGTGGATTGACCAGCACTGCGAAAAGCGGCGGCAATCTCAATGCGGCCGACACGTTTTCACCGATCCCGCGCATCATGCGCGCACGCGGTTCGAGGCACACGGGAACGTCGGCGCCCGTCAGGCGTGCGGCTTCCCGGATCAGCGGATCCGCGAGCGACATCCCGTTGAGGCGCGCGAGAAGACGCAATGCGCCCGCAGCGTCGGACGAGCCACCGCCGATCCCCGCGGCGACAGGAAGACGCTTCGTCAAATGGAAAACGCCGACGCGCAATCCCGCATGCAAATCAGAAAGGCTGCGCGCAGCCTTCATGACGAGATTGTTTGCGTCGCTGCCGGCCATCGGCGCGGCCGGACCATCCACCGTCAAGCCGAGCGAAGGGCTTGGTGAAAGGGACAGCGAGTCACCCACGCTGGCAAACGCAACGAGACTCTCGAGCTCGTGATACCCGTCCGCCCGCCGCCCCAGCACGTGGAGCGTCAGGTTGATCTTCGCGGGAGCGCGCGTGGTGAGCGGTCCGGACATGCCGCACTTTCTGTCGTGACGCGCTGCGGTTCTGAAAGCGTTCAGCCGCCGTTCGGCTTGGGCTCGGTCGCGGGAGGCCCCTTCTCCTCGGACGGAGCGGCATCCAAGCCGTTGGCGATCTTCTTGAGGATCTTTTCGAGATCTTCCGGTTCGGGGTTGGAATCCTTGGCATGGTTCCACTGGAACCGCGCCTCGTTCTCGCGGCCGACCTTCCAATAGGCATCGCCGAGGTGATCGTTGATGACCGGATCGCCGGGTTTCAGTTCGATCGCCTTGTCGAGTTCGCGCACCGCGTCGTTGTAGCGGCCGAGGCGATAATAGGCCCAGCCCAGCGAATCGATGATCATGCCGTCGCGCGGAGCAAGTTCGGCGGCCTGGGTCAGCATCTTGAACGCTTCGTCGATGTTGGTGCTCTGATCGACCCAGGAATAGGCGAGGTAGTTCAGCACCTGCGCCTTAGCGGAAGGCATCGTGTCCGGCACGAGTTCGAGCGCCTTCTTGAGATCGGCTTCGCTCTGTACCCATTGCTTGGCCCGCTCGTAGGACGAGCCGCGATAGAAGTACAGGATCCAGTGGCCGCGATCCGGCTTGCCGATCAATTCGATCGCCTTCCCGTACGTCTCGGCCGCTTCCGCGAACTTCTTGCGCGAGCGCTGAACGTTGCCGAGCGCCATGACGACTTCGACATCCTCAGGGCGTTCCTTCATGAGATTTTGGAGATAGCTCACGGATTCGTCGCCGCGCCCGAGCAGTTCGAGATTCTGACCGATGGCGATATCCGCGCTCGGCCGCACGGGCGTATCCTTCGGAACACGCGCGAAAACCTCGTTTGCGCGATCGTATTGCTTCAGCTTCTCGTAGAGGTCGCCGAGCGTCACGAGGGCGAGCGGGTGATCGGGATTGAGGAACAGGCCGAGCCGCAAATAGATGATCGCGGTCAACTCGTCGCCCTGGCCGCTGCCGACGACGCCGAGGCCGTAGAGCACTTCGGCCGCGCCATCCTGCGCCGAGGTGATCAGCGGCTTCAGGGGCTTGCCGGCCTTGATCGCATCGACCGAGGCGCGCACGATCGGATGGCGCGGCAGTGCTTCTTCGAACGCCTGATAGATGGCGAGCGCCTGGTCCTTGCGGCCACGCGAGGATTCGAAACGGGCGTAGGCGTCGACGATCTGCAGCGTGTTGCGGCCGCCTTCATACGCCGCCTTGAAACGCTTCTCGGCTTCCGCGTCGTTGCCGGTGAGCTGTGCGATCAGCGCCGCGTGGTATTCGCGAAACTGATTGAAGGCCTGTTCGTTCTTCAGGCGATCGACTGTCGCAAGGGCGGCTTTTCCGTTGCCGGCGCCGGCCTGAGCCCATGCGGACAGGAGCGTTGCGGTCACGTCGGCCTGTCGACCGCGTCCGCCTTCGTTCAAGCTCGCCCGGGCCTGCGCATATTTGCGCGCCTTCATGGACCGCACGCCGAGCGTGAACTGCGCCAGGCCATTGTCCTTGTTGCGCGCGACGAGACGTTCGGCCGCGCGGAACGTGTCGGTCATGGAGCCGTTGGCGAGGAACGCCACGAAGGCGCGCTCGAGCAATTCCTGGTTTCGCGGATCGGCCTCGACCGCGTGCCTGTAGAACACCGTGGCTGCGTCGGTATCGCGCGCCATGCCGGCGACATACGCGGCGAGGAAATTGCCCTCCAGCGTGGCCGCAGGCTGAATAACCTCGTTCGGATCGCTATTGGTGGCAAAAGCCGGGCCGGCCGTCAGGCTCAACGACAGCACAAGGGCAGACAGGCCCTGGCGGACCAGGGTCGATTTTACATTTGGCACGAAGGGCGGCTCCAATCATCGCGACACCCTTGTGGGATGCCCGCCAATTCAGGCCGGAGAATGGCGGTTCCCGTTCGCGTCGGCAAGGGCGTCGTTGCCGCGCTGCGGTAATCTTTCTGCGAGGAGCCCCGGCCGCGGCCGGAYGCCCCTCAAATCCTTACATATTCACGTAATTCGGCCCACCCCCGCCCTCCGGCGTGACCCAGTTGATGTTCTGGTTGGGGTCTTTGATGTCGCAGGTTTTGCAGTGGACGCAATTCTGCGCATTGATCTGGTAGCGCAGGTCCGCGCCCTCTCCGACCCATTCGTAGACGCCGGCCGGGCAATAGAGCTGGGACGGTCCGCCGAAGACATCGTGCTCGGACCGCTTCTGCAGGTCCTCGTCCTTCACCTGCAAATGGGGCGGCTGATCCTCTTCATGGTTGGTGTTCGACAGGAACACCGAGGACAGCTTGTCGAAGGTCAGAACGCCGTCCGGCTTGGGATAGGTGATCTTCTTGACCTCTGACAGCGGCTTCAGAGTCTCGTGATCAGCCTTGCCGTGCCTCAGAGTGCCGAAAGGGGACATGCCGAAGATCTGGTTCAGCCACATGTCGAGGCCGCCGAGCCCGACGCCGATCGCCGTGCCATATTTCGACCATAGGGGCTTCACGTTGCGCACGCGCTTGAGATCCTGGCCGATGGGCGAGGAACGCCACGCGTCGTCGTAGGACGAGACGTCGTCGTTGACCCGCCCGGCCTGGAGCGCTTCGAAAAGATGATCGGCGCACAACATGCCGGACAAAACGGCGTTGTGGCTGCCCTTGATGCGGGGCACGTTGACGAAGCCCGCCGCGTCACCCACCAGGCATCCGCCCGGGAAGGTGAGGCGCGGGACCGATTGCCAGCCGCCTTCCATGATGGCGCGCGCGCCATAGCCGATCCGCTTCGCGCCTTCGAAGACGTCCCGGATCATCGGGTGGGTTTTGAAGCGCTGGAATTCGTCGAACGGGGAGAGGGTCGGATTTTTATAGTTGAGGTGCACGACGAATCCGACGGAAACCAGATTGTCGTCGAAATGGTAGAGCCACGACCCGCCGCCCGAATCGTTCGGAAGAGGCCAGCCCATGGTGTGGCGCACCAGGCCCGCCTGATGGTGCTCGGGCTTGACCTGCCAGAGCTCCTTGATGCCGATCCCGTATTTCTGGTGGTCGCTCGTGGCATTGAGACTGAAGCGATCGACCATCTGCTTCGTCAGCGAACCCCGGGCCCCTTCGGCGAAGACCGTATACTTGGCCCGCAGCTCCATGCCCCGTGTGAAACTCGCGTTCGGCTCCCCTTCACGACCGATGCCCATGTCTCCGGTGGCAATGCCGGCGACTTTGCCGTCTTCGATAAGGACTTCGGCGGCCGGGAAGCCCGGATAGATCTCGACGCCGAGTTCTTCCGCCTTGCGTCCGAGATAGCGCGCCACGTTGCCGAGCGAGCCGACGAAATTGCCGTGGTTGTTCATGAGCTTGGGCATGAACATGTTCGGCAGGCGCATGCCGCCCGCAGGCCCGAGATAGAGGAACTCGTCCTTGACGACCTGGGTATGGAGCGGGCGGTCAGGATCCGAACGCCACTCGGGCAGGAGCGCGTCGAGGCCGATCGGATCGATCACCGCGCCGGACAGGATGTGGGCGCCCACCTCCGATCCCTTCTCGACCACCACGACAGACACGTCTCCACCTTTTTCAGCAGCGGTTTGCTTCAGCCTGATGGCTGTCGCCAAACCCGCCGGGCCGCCCCCGACGATGACCACATCGAATTCCATCGATTCTCGGGCGGGCAGATCCATGACGTCTCCTGATACGATACCGGGCTTCGGACAAACCGTTCACATGTAAACGATTGATCTAAGCGTTCGCGGGCGAGCCTCAAGTCAAGCTGGAAATCTTCCATTCAGGAAATCGCCGGGCGCGGCAAGAGGATTTTCGGCCGTTGTCCACGGCGGTCAACCCGCTTAAGGAAGTGCATGATGGCCGAAGACGTCCACGATAGAGCCGCCCTGGAGGCGATCCTCGACTTCTATGTCGAAGCGGGAATCGACCTCGCGCTCGACGAGGAGCCGCATGATCGGTTCGCCGAGGCGCCGCCAGCGCCACGCGCCCTGCGCGAGGAGCGCGAGCCTGCTCCGTCCCCGCCACCGGCGGCGGCTCCCCTGCGCGCCCTGCCGCAAGCCGCGGTTGCGCCGGAAGACGCAGCACTCCTCGCTCGCGAGCAGGCGCGTCACGCCCAGTCCCTGACCGAACTCGAAACCATTCTGGCGGCCTTCGAGGGATGTTCCCTGAAGTTCAGCGCCAAGAACCTGGTTTTTGCCGACGGCAATCCCGAGGGGCGTGTGATGCTGGTGGGCGAAGCCCCTGGCGCCGACGAGGATCGGATTGGCAAGCCCTTCATGGGCCGTTCGGGTCAGTTGCTCGACAGAATGCTCGCCGCAATCGGCCTCGACCGTACCCAAGTCTACATCGCCAACGTCGTGCCCTGGCGCCCGCCCGGCAATCGAACGCCGACGCCACAGGAGATCGCGATCTGCATGCCGTTCATCGCCAGGCAGATCGAACTCGCCAAGCCGGACGTGCTCGTCTGTCTCGGCGGGCCGGCGGCGCAGAACCTTCTGAACCTGAAGGACGGGATCCTGAGAACGCGCGGCCGCTGGTTCAGCTACGCCACGGAGGGCGGCAGCAACATCCGCGCCCTGGCGACGCTCCATCCGGCCTATCTCCTGCGCCAGCCATTGCAGAAGCGTCTCGGATGGCGGGATTTCCTCGCTCTGCGCCGCGCCCTCGACGGAGCGCCGGAGACGGAGACGCCCGCGTAGGCGTTTGCTCACCTTGAAGACCGATCCGATTAACCCATTTGCGTCAAGCACGGCAGGAACTTCGCCTCGTCCTGCGGACTTGATAGCTTGCCGTGTGGCACGTTTCTGAGTGGACCAATCATGCGCTGGGATGACTTCCGAACTTCGTCGAACGTGGAAGACCGACGCGGCCTGCCGATACCCGGCGGTCGGGGCGGGCTCGGGATCGGCACGATCGTCATTCTCGGGCTCGTCGGATGGGCGCTCGGGATCGATCCGAGAATTCTGATCGGCGGCGCCGAAATGCTCAACCAGGGCACGAGTTCCGGCTATCAGCAGCAGCAACAACAAGGACGAGAAGGTGCGCCCCAAGACGAAGCGGGCCGCTTTGCCGCCGCCATCCTGGGCAATACCGAGGACGTCTGGAAAGAGGTCCTGCCGCAACAGGCCAACCGACCGTATCAGGCACCCAAACTCGTTCTCTTCTCAGGCGCGACGCGATCGGGCTGCGGGTTCGCCCAATCGGCCATGGGGCCGTTCTACTGCCCCACGGACCAGACCGTCTATCTCGACCTGTCGTTCTTCCAGGACATGAAGACCCGCTTCCGTGCCGGCGGTGATTTCGCCTACGCCTACGTGATCGCTCACGAGATCGGTCACCACGTGGAAAATCAGCTCGGCATCCTGTCGCGCGCGCAAACGCGGCAGCGGGAGGTCGGGCAACCGGAGGCCAACCAGATCTCCGTTCGCGTCGAGTTGATGGCCGACTGCCTCGCGGGCGTCTGGGCGCACCATTCCCAGCAGAAATGGAACGCCATCGAGCAGGGCGACGTGGAACAAGCCATCGCTGCGGCGCAAGCCATCGGCGATGATCGCCTGCAACGCCAGTCGCAAGGCACGGTCGTCCCGGATTCCTTCACCCACGGCTCATCCGAGCAGCGCGCCCGCTGGCTGATGACGGGATTGAAGACCGGCCAGGTTCAAGCATGCGACACGTTCAGGGCGAGCCGGATCTAGAACGGATATCGCGACTTGCAATTCTGCGCGTCGCGTCCGACCCTGCCGATCTTGTCATTGCAGGCGTGATCCATGTCGCTCGATACTGCTCTTCCTTTCGTGCCTCTCACGATCGCCGTGCTCACGGTGTCCGACACGCGCCTTCTCGATGACGATCGTTCCGGAACGCTCTTGAGCGATCGTTTGATGGCCGCGGGCCACACGCTCGGCGACCGCGCCATCGTGACGGACGATCTCGATGCGATCCGCACAAAGGTCGAGGGCTGGATCGCCGATCCCGCAATCGACGTCGTCATCACGACGGGTGGCACCGGCTTTACCGGGCGCGATGTGACGCCCGACGCGATCGAGCCGCTTTTCGACAAGCGAATGGACGGTTTCTCCGCCGTGTTTCACCGCATCTCGTACGACAAGATCGGCACCGCGACGATCCAATCGCGCGCGACGGCGGGACTTGCGGGGACAACGTTCATTTTCGTTCTGCCCGGATCGCCGGGCGCCTGCAAGGACGCTTGGGACGGCATCCTCGCGGGACAGCTCGACTATCGCCATCGGCCGTGCAACTTCGTCGAGATCATGCCGCGGCTTGACGAGCATCTGAAGCGCAGCAAACTACAGGGCGGTTGAAAGTCGGCTGCCCTTCAAGCCGTGCGCGTTGAGATAGATCTCCAGCGCTTCGATATCCTGCCCCGCATTGGCGAGGCCCACATGGCCGTCTGGACGGATGAGATAGAGCGCGTCCTTCACAAGGCCGGCCTTGTCCGCAACCTCGCTCCAGGAAAACACGTGTAGCGCAAGACCGCGTTCGACAGCCGTCTCTCGGAGTTTCACGTCCGCTTCGCCGTAGACGTGAATCTGCCAGTCGAGCGCATTGAGCGGTTCGAAATTGTCATGGTCACCGTCGGAGACCCACGGCAGGCGATCGCCTCCCTCCACGGCGCCGGCGCGGCCGATGCTGATCGGCGAACCCCGGTATGTGATGCGGATCTGCGAGATGAGCTTGAACATCAAGCGCTGCATGGCGGTGAACCGCAAGGCCCAGGGAACGACGTCGGGCAGGAAGAAGCTGCGAAAGACGCGGCCCCCGATCTTGCGATCGACCATTGCCTGGAACGCCTTGTCGGTGCTCGACACGAGCGCGCGCGCAAAGGCGATGCGCTCGGGCTCGTAGGATTCGAGGAGCGACGCATCCGCGCGTCCCTGCAAGACTTCGGCGAGCTTCCAGGACAGATTCACCGCGTCGCCGATGCCGGTATTCATGCCCTGTCCGCCGGCCGGCGAATGGATATGGCCGGCATCGCCCGCGATAAAGACGCGTCCACCGCCGAAATTTTTGGCGACACGGTGATGGACACGGTAGCTCGAATACCAATTGACCTTCTCGACCGTGATGCCGAACAGCGTTTCGACGGTCGGGCGAATATCGTCGAACGTGATGGCCTCCTCGCCTCGTAGTGCTTCCGGGATGACGCCGATCAAGCGATGCATCCCCGTGCTTCGCACCGGCAGCACAAGGCAGAAATCCTTCGCATTGAGACACATGTTCACGCCGCCGCCAGCCGCTTCGCCGCTGGCGCGCACGTCCGCGACGAAGAAGCTTTGTTCGTAGGTACCACCCTCGAAGCCGATATCGAGAC
>NZ_JBFUKD010000071.1:0-9496 GCF_056401005.1 Microvirga sp. P4_G7
GATCGAGATGATCTACCACGCCTCGCTGGAACCGGGGATCTGGCCGAGTATCGTCCAGCGACTCTCCGATATCTATCGCGGCACCGGAACTCTCTTCGTGTACGATTCCACATCACGCGGGCTGACGATGGAGATCACCCAGGGTTTCGACGAGAAGTTCATCGACAGCTACAAGAACTACTACGTCTCCACCGATCTCCTGGTGGATCAGGCCCTACTGGTGCCCGACGATCAGGTTTCGCATCTCTTCGACCTCGCCGAGAAGAATACTTTCGAGAACTCCGAATTCTATACCGATTGGTTGCGTCCGCAGCGTCTCTATCAGTGCATGGGAACGCGCATCCGCGTCGACGGCACGACGTCGATGTTCGCGACGTTTCATCGTTCCCAAGGCGACCGCGATTTCAGTGCGACCGAGTTGGGGGCTCTGTCTCAACTCGTTCCGCACTTGAAGCGTGCGGCGGATATCGGAGCGCGCCTCGGGAAGCAGGCGGGTCTCGCGACGGCGACCGCGGCAGCGCTCGATCACCTCGGCGTCGCGGCGTTTTTGCTCACCCGCGACGGCGTCGTGAGCGACCTCAACGCCGAAGCGCAACGGATGGTGGAGAGCGAGACCTTCATGCGCCTCCAACTCGGGCGTCTCGTTCCAGCGGAATCGGAGCAGATCGCCGGCTTTCGCCATACGCTCAAGCAGGTCGTCGACCGGCATATCGGGGACACGATCGTGATCCGCACCTTCCGCGGCGAGGTCCTCCAAGGATTGGTGGTTCCGGTCGCCACATCGAGCGTCTGGCTCGGCGGAGCCCAGCGTCAAGCGCTGCTCCTGATCAAGGCCAACGGGGAACAGAGCGCCCGCGCCGGCGACTTCATGCAGGAGGCCTTCCGGCTCACGCTCGCCGAGCGCCGGCTCCTGGACGCCCTGATGTCTGGAAAGACCTTGAGCGAATTCTGCGAGATTCATCAGATCAGCCGCAATACGGCAAAGACCCATCTTCAGAATCTGTTTCAGAAGACCGGTACGTCGCGGCAAGCGGCGCTCGTTCGCATGGCGTCACAATCGACCATGATCTGACGCCGCAATCTTTAGCGGGAAGTGTTACTGTTCATCGTCGAGCTGCAGCGTCAAGGCGCTGCGGATGAGAAGCGCAACGAGATCCGTTTGGCGGCTGGTCTGTGTCTTGCGGAACAGGTTCTGCAAGTGAAACGAGATCGTCGTCTGAGATACGCTGAATGCGTCGGCGATCTCCTCGAGACGTTTGCCCTCGGCGATCGCCGTCGCAAGACGGGCTTCGGCCTTCGTCAAGCCGTACATTTCGGCCACGACCTTCTGATCGAGAGGCGGCCGCCTCTCCGGATCGAGAACGAAAACCGCAACCGACGTTTTTGAAGCGTCGCCGCCGGAAAGCGGGAAGATCTGCAACAGCAGGGGTCGTCCGAATTCCTTCGACACGGTCACCGCCGCACTCTTGATCGTATGATCCAGAATGTCCTGCACGGCCTGTTTGAGCGCGCGCGTTGCCCGTTGCGCACTGGTGCGCAATTGTCCCGCAGCGATGATCAATCCATCCTTCTCGTCTATGATCTGACGAGCCGTGCGGTTCATGAACTGCACTTGGGCGTTGGCGTCGAGGACGAGAAAGCCGCTGGACATGCCGTCGAGCACTTGAGCCATGCTTTCGACGGCGTTGCGCGTCCCGTCGACGGCTTTCTCCAAGAGCGAACTGCGTTCGCTCTCCAGTTCCGACAACAGAGAGCGGCGCATCCGCTCGATCTGCGCAAGGCGCGCTTTCACCGTTGCGATGAGATGACCGAAATCGACCGGCTTGGTGAGGTAATCGTCGGCGCCGACGTTCTTGCCCTGGATGACCTCCTTCCTGTCGCCGAGGACGGACAGGAAAATGAACGGAACATCGTTCAGATCGGGACGCCGTTCGCGGACAAAGCGGAGGAGATCGTAACCGCCCATCACCGGCATGGTGATGTCGCACAGAATGAGATGCGGCTTCCGCTGCTGCAGGGCCGCCAGAGCCTCCGAGCCGTTGCCCGCCTCGATCACTTCATAATCGGCTGCCGTCAATTCCTCGACCAAGTCCGTGCGCAGCCGCTGGTCGTCGTCCACGCAGAGAATGACGTGGCGACGGTGATGAAATTCCCTCTTCGGCTCGTCCATCGACAGGTTCCTTATCGGCAGCGAAACRCTAACGGGGGAGGCCGATGGGTCGACCTCTGTGGACTGTGACTCTTCGCCGAATCGCATCATGCCACCCATGCCCCCACCCTTTTTTCTTGTCTCGATCAGCCCCCCGGCTCTCGGCCCGGGCGAGAGCCGCTGACCCCACGTCCAACGCTCCGCGGCGTCTTCGGCGGCCCGGTCATCTCGCGAGAAAGCCCGGAAGAAAGAGATTGTCCCCATACGAACATATAGGGACATGCCGATAAGGCATGCGCTAGACCATAAAATCCTCGATTGGGCGAGCGCCGGATTCCGGCTGCCCCCGGTTGGAGCGAATCGATCCCCAGCCAAGCTTCAGTTCGGGAAAAATATCCTCTCTATTCAGATAGTTTTTCACCCGTTTGGGTGATGTGGGACGTGGTCCTTACCCGTAATTCTACACATGCCGTTGGGGGAACGGATCGTCGGATCAACCGAGACATCCATCCTTCGCCCAGCGTCCCCGCCTCAGAGGCAGCATTCCGAAATGCGGGCCCGATGAGACGAGGCAATCCCAGAATGATGGACGACGAATTGAGCCATGAAGAAATGAGAACCGTTTCTGACGATCCTTTTCTTTTTCCGACCGATCTTGCCTTTCGCACCATGGTGGAATCCACGGCGCAGGCGACTCTCGTCGAGGATGGGGCCAGCAAGATCGATTTGATCTCGCTTTTGGCCCATCAACTGATTTCGCCCCTGTCCGTGATCGATTCGTCGGCCCAGCGGCTGATCCGCCTGTCGGGCAAGGTCAGCGCCGCCGAGATCGAACGCCGGAGCCAGCAGATCCGTGCCATGACCGACGAACTGATCGCTCTTTCCCGCGCCGTGCTTTCGCGAATGGAAGGCGGCTCAGGTCAGAAGACGGGGCTCGAACCGCAGATCTGCGACCTGAACGACATTCTGCTCAAGGCCTGTGAGCACGCCCGCTATTTCCAACCGCGGCGCGTGTACCAGCTCGAGACGGCGCCAGACCTGGAGCCCTTCCGGGCCGATCCCCTGTTGCTCGAACACCTGTTCGGCATCCTCTTGTGCAACGCGGCAAAATACTCGCCACCCRAGACGCCGGTCATCGTCGCAGCGCGCATGGATGGCGGGCACGTCATCATCGAGGTGACGGATTTCGGTGTCGGCGTTCCCGCCGACGAGATCAAGAACATCTTTCTCCCGTTCTTTCGGGCCACCAACGCCCAGAAGCACAAGGGCACCGGCGTGGGGCTGAGCCTGGCCGAGAAAATCGCGCGGATGCATTGCGGCTCGATCACGATCCGCAGCACGGAAGGCGAAGGATCGACTTTTACCGTCAAGCTTCCCGTGACCGGTCCGCAGCCGAGCTGCTACGACAGCGCGCAGCTGTGACCGGTCGCTTGGTCTAGACCGATCCACCCTCGACGAGTTCGACCGGCAAGATGCGTTCCCTATTGGGGAATGACCCGATCTCGAGCCGCTCGAGCACAAGGTGCGCGCCCAGTTCTCCGAGCGCGTAGGCCGACGAGCGAACGGTGGTCAGACGCGGCTCCGTCATTCCCGAAAACGGAAACCCGTTGAACCCGGTCACGGCAACGTCGCGCGGTATCGAAAGACCACGACTCTTGAGCACCTGCATGGCGACAAGAGCTATCTGATCATTGGCGCCGATGACGAGATCCGGCGGCTCATCTACGAGCGCGCCTTCGACAGCATTCGCTATGTCATCGAGATGGGTCTCGTCGCATGCCACGACGGTGAGGCGGATGCCTTTCCGCCGCAGCACTTTTCGAAACCCTTCGACGCGACGCTCGATGGCCGCCCAGCCGATGTCCGGGATGATCGCGACAGCCCGCGCGATGGGACGTTGCAAGGTCAACTCGGCAAGCGCCCTAGCGCCGCTCTCATCGTCCTGCCGAACGAAACAGACATCATTGAACGACGCATCTGCCGTTTCCTGAAAAATGACGGCGGGATGGCCAAGCCCCGCGATGAGCCCGATGTGATTGCGCCGGGCGCGCGACGGGCCGGACAACGTCACGCATAACGCATCCACCTCGAGTTCTTTGATGAGGTAGGAGCTTTCGAGATCGGCCGGTTTGACGCCATGAAGCAGAAGACCGAAGCCACGTGAGCTCAGTGCATTCGAGAGGCCCGCGACGAGATTTGTCGTGAATGGATCGGCGAGGAATGTCGGCGAAGGATCGACGATCGCCATCCCGATCGTCGATCGGCGCAAGGTCCGCAAACCTCGTCCGATTCGGTTCGGTCGATAGCCGAGCCGGCTCACCACTTCCGCGACGCGTTTTCGCGTTTCTTCGGAGACGCCGGCGCTGATGCCGTTCACCACCTTCGAAACGGTCGCTGTCGAGACTCCGGCTTCGGCCGCCACTGTGTGGAGAGTCGCTCGTTGAGACATGAGATCCGATACAACAACGTGTCGCGTTTAGCCTATTGACGACCCGAAAGAACAGCCATAGCCTTCATGTTAAACGTTTAATGTTCATAGTGGAAGGTGAGGATCGTCGGTGAGTGTCGTTGTTGATTTCGCAGCTCTGAAAGACGCTCCTTTTCGGGGCGATCCGGGACGACGGTCACTGCGTCGTTACACCATCGATGTGAGCGACCACCGGGTTCGATTCAACGCGCTCGCGCGCATCGCCGGGCTCGTTCGCTAACTCTCACGTTCACAAAGGCTCACGAATGGTCGATCTGATTTTTCATCCGGACGTTCAGTTCGAGGGCCCGGCCGATATCGAGAAAGCCGTTTACGGCACTGACGCCGCGATCCACATTTCCGCCTCTCACGATCTCGGTCGAATTCCCGACGAGATCTGGGCGAAAGCGGCTGCGGTCGTCTGCTATCACGAGATCGATATCAGCGGCCCGACATTGGACCGTCTCCCCATGTGCCGCGTCGTGGTGCGCGCGGGAGTCGGGTTCGACAACATCGATCTCGAGGCGGCGGCAAGACGTGGTATCGCTGTGTGCAACACGCCAGATTATGGGACGATGGACGTCGCCGATCACGCCATCGCCCTCACGATGGCGCTGCTGCGGGGCATCCCGATGTACAACAGCAAGATCTTCGACGATCCGGTCAAGGGATGGCGTTTCGAGAACGTGCCGACGATCCGTCGTCTTTCGACCCAGACGTTTGGCGTACTCGGTCTCGGCCGGATCGGAACCGCGGCAGCCCTTAGGGCGAAGGCGCTCGGCATGCGCGTGATCTTTTTCGACCCCTATCGCGCAACCGGCTCGGAGCTGGCGATCGGCGTCGAACGTGTCTCGTCTCTCGCCGAATTGCTGGCGCAATCGGATGTGTTATCGTTGCACACGCCTTTGACGCGCGAGACGCGTCACATCATCGGAGCCGCAGAACTCGCCGCCATGAAGGAGACGGCGGTTCTCGTGAACACCGCGCGCGGCGCTGTCGTCGATCTCGCGGCTCTTGCTCAAGCTCTTCTCAAAGGGGAAATCGCGGCAGCGGGAATCGACGTTCTCGATGTCGAACCACCGACACCGGATCATCCGCTGATCGCGGCCTGGCGCGCGCCGAATTCCGGCATCCGGCACAAGCTCCTGATCTCCCCGCACGCGGCGTTCTACAGCCCTTCGAGCCTCGTCGACCTGCGCCGCAAATCGGCGCAGACGGCGCTGGGTTATCTCAAGACCGGTCAATCCCGCGATTGCCTCAATGCGGATCTGATCGACCGCACAGCGGCGGATTGGCGCGCGGCTTTGGCGCAGGATCCACAGCGCGCGGCCTGAATCATCTTTCCCCCGACGTCGGATGCGCCATAGTGGCCGCGGCGGGATTTTCTCAAGGATAGGATGCATGGACCTCTTTTCACTGGCCGGTAAAACCGCGCTCGTAACGGCTGCCGGACAAGGGATCGGCCTGGCATCGGCTCTCGCTCTCGCGGAGGCAGGCGCCAAGGTCTATGCCACGGATATCGGCGAGGCCGCCCTTGCCAATCTGGCGACGGCCCACCGCAACATCGAAGCCTTTCGCCTCGATGTTCTGGATCAGGCGAGTGTCGAGAGCGCCGCCAAGCGGACGGGGGCCATCGACATCCTCTTCAATTGCGCGGGTTACGTGCACAATGGCACGATCCTGGATTGCGAACCGGACGATTGGCAGCGATCGTTCGAGATCAATGTGAGCGGTGCCTATCGAACCGCGCGCGCCTACCTGCCCGGGATGCTGGAGCGCGGCGCGGGATCGATCATCAACATGTCGTCTGTCGCTTCGAGCGTGAAGGGCGTGCCTTCTCGCTTCGCATACGGTGCATCGAAGGCCGCCGTCATCGGTCTGACGAAGTCCATCGCGGCCGATTTTGTCAGCCGTGGTATCCGCTGCAACGCTATCTGCCCCGGTACGGTTCAATCGCCCTCGCTGGAAGAGCGCATGCGCTCGCAAGGAAACTACGAGGAGGCGCGCAAGGCCTTCATCGCCCGCCAGCCCATGGGCCGTCTGGGCCGGCCGGAGGAAATCGCCGCACTCGTACTTTATCTGGCGAGCGACGCCGCCTCCTACACGACCGGACAGATCCACATCATCGACGGCGGTTGGTTGACCTGATGGCGTCGAGAAAGGCCACTGGCTACGCTCCGGACCGACGTCCTGAGGCAAAATGGCAGACAGTGCAAAAAAAGACGCGCGAAAGGCTTTCGTTCATCGCCGTTRAGCGTCACGTTAGGCATCACACAGGTTCGTTCTTCAAACGCCAGGGAGACTAAGAGGGCATGAAACTTTTGCGATACGGCCAGGCCGGACACGAGAAGCCGGGACTTTTGGACGCCGAAGGCAAGATCCGCGATCTTTCCGCCCACGTGGACGATATTGCCGGCGCCACGCTGTCGGCTGAGGGTCTCAAACGTCTCGCCGCGCTCGATACGAAAACCCTTCCCGTGGTCGAGGATTCCACACGGCTCGGCCCATGCGTCGCCGGAACGGGAAAATTCATCTGCATCGGTCTCAACTATTCCGATCACGCCGCTGAAACCGGAGCGACCGTTCCGCCCGAACCCATCATCTTCATGAAGGCCACGAGCGCGATCGTCGGCCCAGACGATGATCTGGAAGTGCCGCGCGGTTCGCAGAAAACCGATTGGGAAGTCGAGCTCGGCATCGTGATCGGCCGCCACGCGAAATATGTCAGCGAGGACGAGGCGCTCGACTACGTCGCCGGCTATTGCCTGATCAACGACGTGTCCGAGCGCGCATTCCAGCAGGAACGGCAAGGACAATGGACCAAGGGCAAGTCTTGCGACACCTTCGGGCCGACCGGTCCATGGTTGGTGACGAAGGACGAGATCGCGGATCCCCAAAACCTCAAGATGTGGTGCGACGTCAATGGTCGCCGCATGCAGGACGGGACTTCCGCCACGATGGTATACGGGGTGAAATATCTCGTCTCGTATCTGTCGCAGTTCATGTCGCTCCATCCGGGCGACATCATCTCGACGGGAACCCCTCCGGGTGTCGGGCTCGGCATGAAACCGCCGGTGTTCCTCAAGGCGGGCGACGTGGTGACACTCGGTATCGAGGGTCTCGGCACGCAGCGCCAGGACGTCATTCAAGGCTGACCAAAGTTCGACTTGATCTTCGGCAGGGCGTCCGCTCTAGAGCGTGATCAGCAGAGGTGGAACACGGTTCTGCCTCTGATCACGCTCCATCCCGATGAATGAGGTGCACGAGCTTCTCGCCGAACCGTCTCGGTTTCGGCGGATCATGTGCACCCGAGCAGACGCCCTCCATCCTTCCGCATCGAAGTTCGCATCATGGATCTTTCAACAATCGCTCTGCTCGCCGCCTCCGGTCTGGCTGCGGGCCTCGTCAACGCGATTGCCGGCGGCGGGACCTTCTTCACATTTTCGGCACTCGTCGCTACCGGATTGCCGCCGATCGTCGCCAACGCGACGAGCGCGGTCGCCGTCACGCCCGCCAATCTTTCCAGTGCCTGGGCCTATCGACGCGAACTCGCTGCCAACGCGAAGCGTTTCACGGCGCTGGCGGTCGTCAGCCTGATTGGCGGCCTCGGCGGCGCGTACATTCTCACCACCACCGACAACGCATCCTTTCGACAACTCGTGCCATGGCTTTTATTGTTCGCGACGGTGTTGTTCGCGGCGAGCCCCAAGATCGTCGCACTCGCCCGTTCGATTGCACGCCATGAAGGCCACGCGCCATCGACGAAGGCGTGGCTCGGCGGACTCCTGTTTCAGCTCGGCGTCGCCGTCTATGGCGGTTTCTTCGGTGCGGGCATGGGCATCGTCATGCTGGCGGCGCTCGCCATTACCGAAGGCGACGACTTCCACCTGATCAATTCGGCGAAGCATCTCTGTTCGACGCTGATTCAGTTGGTCGCCGTCATCCTCTTCATTGCGGCCGGGCTTGTCGCATGGCGCGAGACAATGATCGTCGGCGCGGCCTCCGTCATCGGCGGGTATCTCGGCGTCGTCTTCGGACGGCGGTTGCCGCCTCAAGTCATTCGCTGGTTGGTGATCGGCGTCGGCACGGTGCTGACGATCGTCTTCTTCGTGCGCTGATCAGACGAGACCCGGATCGATGTCGATCGTGCGCTCCATCCACGCAGGAACGGGCAGGTTCTTGCTGCGCAGAAATGCCGGATTGAACAGCTTCGACTGATAGCGGTTGCCGTAGTCGCACAGGATGGTGACGATGGTGTGCCCCGGGCCGAGCTGCTTGGCCAACCGAATAGCGCCGGCAACGTTGATACCGGACGAGCCACCGAGGCAGAGTCCCTCGTGCTCCAGCAGATCGAAGATCACTGGAAGCGCCTCTTCGTCGGGGATCTGAAAGGCGACGTCGATGGGCGCGCCCTCGAGATTCTTGGTGATGCGCCCCTGCCCGATGCCCTCGGTGATCGAGGAGCCGGTCGCCTTCAGCTCGCCGCTCGTGAAGTAGCTGTAGAGGGCCGCGCCCATCGGATCAGCCAGGCCGATCACGACCTTCGGATTGCGCGCCTTCAGGGCGAGCCCAATTCCGGCGAGAGTGCCTCCGGTGCCGACAGCGCACACGAAGCCGTCTACGCCGCCATTGGTCTGATCCCAGATTTCCGGGCCCGTGATGTCCCGATGACCGTCGCGGTTGGCGACATTGTCGAACTGATTGGCCCAAATCGCGCCGTTGGGTTCAGACGCGCCGAGACGCTCCGCCAGGCGCCCCGACACTTTCACGTAGTTGTTGGGATTGGCGTACGGCACCGCTGGCACTTCGATCAGCTCGGCTCCGGCAAGCCGGAGCATGTCCTTCTTTTCCTGGCTCTGCGTATTCGGAATGACGATGAT
>NZ_JBFUKD010000072.1:0-9473 GCF_056401005.1 Microvirga sp. P4_G7
GATCGTCCACTGAGCGAGCCTTGTTTGAAAACCTGTCACGTATTTTCAGTCTCTGGCGTCCCCACCGCTCGGCCGACCGGATGCCATGTGAAGCCATTGATTGCCCGCAGGCGACATGAGGCGCGCCGCATTGAGGAGCCAACGCCTTGAGCCCCATTGCAATGACTGCCCTCATCATCGTTGCGGCCGTCGTCCTGTTCGTGTGGAACCGTTTGCCCGTCGTCGTTGTGGCGATGGGGACCGCGTTGGCGCTCTATGCCACGGGAATCCTGTCACTCGAAGACGCGCTCAGCGGGCTCGGCGATCCGGCGGTGATCTTCATCGCCATGCTCTTCATCGTCAGCGCCGGTCTCGAGGCCACAGGCGTGACCGCCTGGGCGGGGCAGCTTCTCATCGCCAAAGCCGGTGAGAACAGCCGCGCGCGGCTGTTGTACCTCACCATGCTGCTGGTTTCGCTCCTGACGGCGCTGATCAGCGTCAACGGAGCCGTTGCGGCTCTCCTGCCAGTCGTCGTCGTCATGGCCGTCCGCCTGAAGCGTGCGCCGTCGCAACTCCTGATGCCGCTCGTCTTTGCCGCCCACGCCGGCTCGTTGCTGGCGCTCACCGGTACGCCCGTCAACGTCTTGGTCTCCAATGCGGCTGTGGATGCGGGGATCGACCGGTTCGGCTTCTTCGAGTTCGCGCTCGTCGGCGTGCCGCTGCTCATAGGCACGATGGTGATCATCGTGCTTTTCGGCGAAAAGCTGCTGCCGCAACGGGGCGGTCCGACCATTCCATCCGATTTCAGCAAGCACGCCCTGACGCTCGTCGAACAATACGGGCTCAGCAACGGCGTGTTTCAGATGCGGGTGCGGGGCACTTCGCCCTATGTGGGCGCTCCGTCTAGCGCTGTGGACGTCACCGCATTCGGAGGTCTTCAGGTCGTCGCCATCCAGCAAGGCGACGGCGGTGGGCCTCTCCGGCGGCCCACGATCGCCGAGGGCGATTACCTCATCCTGCGCGGGGAGGCCGAGACAGCCGCTGCCTTCGCAGCCGAAAAGCACTTGGCCTTCCGCAAACAGAGCGCCGCGGCCGACTTGCAGGAAACATTGTTCAATCGCGATGCGGGTCTCGCCGAAGCCATCATCCCGCCGCGCTCCGGCATGATCGGAACATCCGTCTTCAGCGGCATGGTTACGGAGAGCGGCGATCTGATCATCATGGCCGTTCAGCGCCAAGGTGAAGTTCTGGGCCCGGACAGTGCGGTGCTGCAGGCGGGCGATACGCTGCTGCTGCAAGGAACCTGGAAGGCTCTCGATGTTCACCTGAACGATCCCGACGTCCTCGTCGTCAACGCGCCGGATCTCGTGCGTCGCCAAGCCGTGCCGATGGGCGCCGGCGCGACACAGGCTATCGTGGTTCTGGTCGCCATGGTGCTCATGCTGGCGACGGGCATCGTCCCGCCCGCGATTGCCGGCATCTTGGCCGCCGGCGGGATGATCCTCACGGGCGTTCTCACGGTCGATCAGTCCTTCCGCGCGATCAATTGGACCACCGTCGTGCTCGTCGGCGCCATGATGCCGCTTTCGACCGCGATGTCGGAGACAGGGGCGGCCAACCTCCTGGCGGAGGCCCTGGTCCACGGCGTTGGGGATGCTGGGCCCTACGCCCTTGTGGCCGGATTATTCGTGCTGACTGCCGTGCTCGGGCAGTTGATCAGCAACACCGCTACAGCCCTGATCGTGATCCCGATTGGCGTTGCGGCCGCCACCAGCATCGGCGTCTCCCCGAGACCCGTTCTGATGAGCATCGCCGTCGCGGCGGCGGCAGCGTTCCTGACGCCCATCGCGACCCCGACCAATCTGATGGTGATGGCGCCTGGAGGGTATAAATTTGGAGATTACTGGAAGCTCGGCCTCCCTCTGCTGATCTGGTTCTTCGTCGTCGCGACGTTCTATGTTCCGCTGGTCTGGCCGTTTTAACCGCCGCACACTCCCGAAGCTTAGCGATCTTCAAGGGCTACCCTTCCGTCTGGACTAGACCGTTGACCCCGCGTGCGACCTGCATCTGGATCTTCGGTCTTGCCAAATGGCTCCGCGACAAGGCTCCTCCGAGCAGGAATAGACGCAAATGGAGCTATGTCGCCGACAAATGAAAACCCGCGATCCGCATGAGGAAACCGCCCGAATATCCGGGATTTGCCTAGCGTCTACTGACCTTCAACCTTCGTTGAGCTCTTCGTCGGCGTTCTAAGGTCACGTTTTGTGCGGATTGACGCAGTGATGGTTATTCAGCATCTTATGAACGGCATGTCATGTCGTTGCGTATAAGACATGGATCAACGTGAAGGCCGCCTGCGAAAGTTGGCGGACCCGGAGCGACTGATGTCTAAAATCGCGATTAGTTTCGAGCACCAAGAAGTCGTCAGTTCCGCTCGGGTCTGGACTTTGCTGACGCCGACTTTCGACCGGTTCGAGGTCCGCTGCGAGGCTGATTCCGCCCTCGTCGAGATTTCTCTCGTGAAGGACAATGTCCGGAGGGTTCCGATCGGCACGGCGTCGTGGGATCTTGGCGGCATCGTTTTCACCCAGTCCTTTTTGCCTGCTGCCGGCGAAGGGTCGTGGCCGGACTATCCCAACTCCATCACGGACGCCGGGCAAACCGAAAGCGAAACGGCCCTTCCCGTCCGCGCGGCCCAGTACGCCTCCATGGATTACCTCGGCCTTGGGACGTTGAGCGCAACGTCCGGCGACCGGATTGCCGACGAAGAGGTCCTAACATTGCTGCTTCCCCAGGGCCTCCTTCGGCAGGAGCCGGGGGTCTTGGACGGTGTCCAACGGGCGATCGTGAATTCCGGACTCGGTAGCGTGCTCGCCGACTACATGATGGCCCTGGCCCATCGATTGCCGACGGTTGCGCGCACCGACCTGGGTCGCCTGAAGTCGGCGACCTGCGCTCTCGTGGGCGCGTGCTTCGCCGCAACCGCCGATCAAGCGGAGGTGGTTGAAACGCCGATGGCGTCAGCCCTGCTCGATCGAGTGAGGCGGGAGGTCAGGCAGAATATGGCATCCGTCGATTTCGGTCCGGACGCCCTTTGCAAGCTTCTGTCCGTGTCGCGCTCGAAGCTCTATCGCATGTTCGAAAGCAGGGGTGGGGTCGCGCGCTTCATCCAACGCGAGCGGCTCACCGAGGCTCACCGACGGCTCAGCGAATCCGAACATATTACACCGATCAAGTTCCTCGCGACGGATGTCGGTTTTGTCGATCACGCAACGTTCAGCAGGGCCTTCAAGAGGGAGTTTGGCTACAGCCCGAGCGAAGCGCGGAAGGTGGCCCTCGTGAAGGCATCGCGCGCAGCCGTCTTCTTTGCGGAATCCGCCGCATAGGGACGGTGGCGACGCCCGACGCTGGACAGCCTCGATCGGATAGTGGTTACTTGAAGCCAAACAGTACGAGAGCGTGATCGGAAGAGGTTATGCCGGCGGCCAGTTCACGCAGCAAGACAATGCGAGAGCGTCAATTCGCTTCCGCTTCGACGAACGCGATCCGAAGCGGACCATGACATGACCTCACCCGGCCTTTCTCTCGTCGCGCCAGATTTCCTGACGCTCACGCTCGGCATCGTCGTATATTTCCTCGGCGTCATCGTGACTCGCCGCGTCGCATTCCTCAGAAACTACAACATCCCAGAGCCGGTCACGGGCGGCTTTCTCGCGGCTCTCGCCATATGGGCGCTCTACGGCGCCACGGGGCTGGCCATCGATTTTGAAATGACGACACGCGACCGGCTGCTTGTGATCTTCTTTGCGACGGTCGGGATCAATGCGCGGCTTTCCGATTTGCTTGCCGGCGGACGCACGCTCATCATCCTCTGCGTGCTGACCGTCATCTTCGTCGTTCTCCAGAACGTCGTGGGGACGCTGGGCGCCACGATGTTCGGGTTGCCGTCGTCCGCAGGAGTAGTCATGGGCTCGATCTCGCTCGTGGGCGGGCACGGCACCACTATCGCATGGGCGCCGGCGATTGCAGCTGAGCACGGATTTCCGACGGCGGTTGAGACCGGAACCGCGGTCGCAACGATGGGCCTGATCCTCGCGAGTGTCCTTGGCGGACCGATCGCCAAATTCCTGATCGAGCGCGGACGGCTCGCGCCTGAAACCGGAACGAAAGAAGCGAATGTCGCTGCTAAGGCCGAGTCGGAGCAGATCGAGAAGGGCGGGTTCATGAATGCTCTTCTCGTCGTCAATATCGCCGTGATCCTCGGCTATCTTGTCCATGGACCGATTACCGAGATGGGCGTCAAGCTGCCCCTTTTCGTGCCCTGTCTGATCATGGGTATCGTTCTGTCGAATACGATCCCGTTGCTGTTTCCCCGATTGCCTTGGCCCGCGCGCAAGCCCGCGCTTGCGCTCACTTCCGATTATTCGCTTTCGGCGTTTCTCGCCATGTCGTTGATGAGCATGCAGCTATGGACGCTCGCCGAAATCGCTGGGCCGCTTCTGGTCGTCGTAGCGCTGCAAACGATGTTGGCGGTCGCCTTCATCGTCATTCTCCTCTTCCCGCTTCTCGGCCGGGACTATCAGGCGGCGGTGCTGAGTGCGGGATTCACCGGCTTGTCGCTTGGCGCGACGCCGACCGCAATTGCAAGCATGACGGCGGTGACGAAGCACTATGGTCCTTCGCCGAACGCCTTTATCATCCTGCCGCTCGTCTCCGCCTTCTTTGTCGACATCATCAACGTGATCGCGATCAAACTTTTTCTTTCGTTCTAGATGCGAATTGCGCTCCCGCTATTTGATGTAATGGCGTGACAAAGACCCGCGTTCAGCCACCGCGGAGATTGGAACTTTGAGCTCACTTTTGAGATTCTGAGCTAATCCTCGTCCGATTGCACGCTGTTATAATACTGTGGGGCTGCCGGACATCTGCGAAAGCGGATAGCCGGGGCCACCGGCATAATCCGGGACCGCTCCCTCGAACCAAGATGGGCCGGCAGTTGATGATGAGGTGCATGCTGTCATGGTCCATCGCAAGACGGGCAGATCTTCGCTCCCTCATGCGGTCGACAGCCGCATTCTGAACGGCGCCATGCAATATCCAGAAACGCGCGTTGCGGCAGACGACGCCGCTCACACGGCAAGACACTGCCTACTTCGCTTGATCTCCACGGTTGCGGTCGGCGCTCTTCTTCTTGCTGGCTGCCAGCGTGACGCAGAAACGCCGCCACCCGCTGCTCGGCCCGTTCGGACGATCACGATCGAAGCGCCACAGACACGCGCCACGACGAGCTTTACGGGTCGTATCGAGGCGGCGGATCAAGCATCGCTTGCATTTCGAATTCCTGGCCGGTTGACCGAGCGGACTGTCGATGTCGGCGCTGAAGTCGGCGGCGGTCAGATCATCGCCCGTCTCGAGCCGCAGGACGAACTCAACGCACTTCGCTCCGCGCGCGCCGCGCTCTCCGCCGCGCAGGGCATGCTCACGCAAGCGGACAACCATTTCGAACGCCAGCGTCATTTGCTCGACCGCGGTGTGACATCGCAGGCCTATTTCGAGACGGCTACGCAGGCTCGAAAAGCGGCCGAATCACAGGTCAAATCGGCAGAGGCGCAGCTCGACACGGCCGAGGATCGGGTTCGTTTCACCACGCTCGAAGCCGATGCGCCCGGCGTCGTGACCGCCATCGGCGCGGAGCCGGGAGAAGTCGTCCAGGCAGGGCATATGATCGTGCAACTCGCCCGTCGCGGTGGCCGCGACGCTGTCTTCAGCGTGTCCGCCGAATCGCTGCGTTCGGCCGCGCCAGACACCGAAATCGACGTCGCCATGGCCGATAACCCGGGCGTGACGGTGTTGGGCCGGGTGCGCGAAGTCTCTCCCCAGGCGGATCCTGTCACTCGGACCTTCCAGATCAGGGTCGGCCTGACTGACCCGCCGCCGTCGTTTCGCCTGGGTGGGGGCGTTGTCGGCAAGCTGCACAGCGAAACGTCGGCCATCCTCGCTCTTCCGACGTCGGCCTTGGCATCGGGGCGACAGAAACCCGCCGTCTGGGTGGTCGATCCAAAGTCTCTTGTGGTCGCGTTGCGCGATGTCGAAGTCGCGCGGCAAGAACCTGCGACGGCTTTCATCGCAAAAGGCCTCGTCCCTGGCGACGTCGTCGTTACCGCCGGTGCGAGCTCACTTCGTGAGGGACAAACCGTGCGCCTGTATGGATCGGAGCTGTAATGGCGTTGAACCTCTCTGAATGGGCGCTAAAGAAGCCATCCCTGATCGTCTATCTGATGATCATCGTCGTGCTCGCGGGCCTCGGATCCTACTATCGCCTCGGCCGTAGCGAGGATCCCGCCTTCGTCATCAAGACGATGGTGGTGTCGGCCGCTTGGCCAGGCGCGACGCTCGACGATACGCTCAAGCAGGTGACGGAGCGCCTGGAGCGTCAACTCGAAGAGACTCCGAACCTCGATTTCCTCCGCAGCTTCACCAGACCCGGCGTGACGACCATCTTCGTCAACCTCAAGGGCGACACCTCTGCGTCACAGGTCCACGATACCTGGTACCAAGTCCGCAATCTCGTGTCGGACATTCGCCTGACGTTGCCGAGCGGCGTGGTCGGGCCGGTCTTCAACGATCGCTTCGGAGACACGTTCGGCATCATCTACGGGTTCACGGCTGAAGGTTTCACGCATCGCGAACTGCGCGACTATGTGGAACGTATCCGTTCCGATCTCCTCCTGGTTCCCGACGTGTCGAAGATCGAGATCATCGGGGCCCAGGATGAGAAGGTCTTCATCGAATTCTCCGTGAAGGAACTCGCGACGCTCGGAATCAACCGCGCCGCGCTCATTGCAGCACTTCAAAGCCAGAACGTGGTCAGGCCGGCTGGCACGATTCAGACCGACGAAGAGAATCTTTCGCTTCGGGTATCGGGGGCGTTTCGATCCGAGGACGACATCCTCAACATCAACTTTCCGGTTGGCGATCGGATGATCCGTCTTGGCGACATTGCCTCCGTTCGCCGCGGATTTTCCGATCCGCCACAGCCCCTGTTCCGCGTCAACGGCAAAGAAGCGATCGGCCTCGGCATCGCCATGCGCGAGGGCGGCGACATTCTCGCTCTCGGCAGGAATTTGAAGGCGGCACTCGCCACCGTCACCGCCGACCTGCCGCTCGGAATCGAGCCTCGCCTCGTTGCCGACCAATCGGTGACGGTCGATCTGGCGATCGCGGATTTCATGACGTCCCTATGGCAATCGATCGCCATCATCCTGTTCGTGAGCTTCATCAGCCTCGGTGTTCGCCCTGGCGCGGTTGTGGCGCTGTCGATTCCGTTGACGCTTGCCGTTGTTTTCGCCGTGATGGAAATCGCCCATATCGACATGCAGCGAGTCTCGCTCGGCGCGCTCATCATCGCCCTGACGCTTCTCGTCGATGACGCCATGACGACGACGGACGCGATGATGACGCGACTCGCCGCCGGAGACGACAAGGAGCGTGCTGCGACCTACGCCTTCCGAAAGTACGCGTTCGCCATGTTGGCTGGGACGCTGGTCACGATCGCCGGATTCGTGCCGATCGGCTTCGCTGCCAGCTCGGCGGGCGAGTACACGTTCTCGCTCTTTGCCGTCGTCGCCATTGCGCTCGTCGTCTCGTGGTTCGTCGCAGTGATCTTCTCTCCGCTCCTCGGCGTCTGGATATTGAAGCCACCGCGCACCAAGGCAGCCGATGCGGGGCCTGGCCGGGTCATGACGATCTATCGGCGTATTCTCGATACGGCGATGCGGGCGAAATGGGTCACGATTGGCGTGACTATCGGCCTTTTCGTCCTGTCGATTCTCGCGCTGCCACTGATCCCACGGCAGTTCTTTCCGGCCTCGGATCGGCCGGAGCTGCTCGTCGACCTGCAGCTTCCTCAGAACGCATCGATCTACGCAAGCGAGAATGTCGCGCGGCAGTTCGACAAGGTGCTGCGAGGAGACCGGGACGTCGAGCGGTGGAGCACATATGTCGGCCGCGGCGCCATCCGATTCTATCTGCCCTTGAATGCGCAACTGCCCAACGACTTCTTCAGCCAAGTGGTCATTGTGGCGAAAGACGTGAACGCGCGCGAACGACTGCGGACGAAGCTCGAATCGGTTCTGGCAACGGAATTCCCGAGCCTCATATCTCGGGTCTATCCGCTCGAACTCGGACCTCCGGTCGGCTGGCCGGTGCAATATCGCGTAAGTGGACCGGACCTCTCGAAGGTCCGCGATATTTCGTTCAAGCTCGCTCAGGTCATTGCGAGCGATCGTCGCGCTGAACAAGTCAACTTCGACTGGATCGAGCCGTCACGGGAGCTTGGAATTCGTATCGATCAGGATGAGGCGCGCCGTCTYGGTCTCAGCTCGCAGGCGGTGGCGGCGGCGCTCAGCACTGTCGTCTCCGGCGCCGGAATCACCCAAATTCGCGACGATATCTACCTGATCGACGTGGTTCTGCGTGCGACGGACGAGCAGCGGATTTCGCTCGCGACACTTGAAACGATGCCGGTGGCGCTGCCGAATGGCCAAACGGTGCCGCTCAAGCAATTGGCCACATTCACCTACGACCAGGACTATCCGCTGGTCTGGCGGCGCGACCGCATTCCCACATTGACCGTCCAGGCAGATGTCGCGACGGGCGTGCTGCCTGAGACCGTCATTTCGGCCCTGACCCCGGGAATCGAGGAACTGCGCAAGAGCCTGCCGCCCTCCTACTCGATCGCCGCCGGCGGAACCGTCGAAGAAAGCGCGAAGTCGCAGGCGTCCGTCGTCGCTGTCGTGCCGTTGATGCTGATCATCACGCTCACGGTGCTGATGGTCCAACTGCAGAGCTTCCAGCGCCTTGTGATCGTGTTGAGCGTCGCACCCCTCGGCCTGATCGGCGTCGTCGGGGCGCTTCTCATCTCTGGCAAGCCACTCGGCTTTGTCGCGCTTCTGGGCATTCTCGCGCTGATCGGCATCATCACCAAGAACGCTGTCATTCTCATAGGCCAGATTGATTTCGAGCGCGCGAGCGGTAAGAGCGTTCGCGAGGCCGTTGTGGACGCGAGCAGCGCGCGCTTCCGTCCGATCATGTTGACCGCGATTTCGACCGTACTGGGCATGACACCAATCGCCCCGACCGTGTTCTGGGGGCCAATGGCTTACGCGATCATGGGTGGTCTCTTGGTGGCGACGGTGCTCACACTCGTCTTCCTGCCGACGCTTTACGTGACTTGGTTCGAGCGCAAGACGCCGGCGCAGAACGATCGCGAAGTCCGACCGACCGCCCCGGAAGGTGCTCCTGCATCATGAAGACAATGCTGAACCGAGCGGGCTTGCCTTTGTGGTGCAGTCGCCACCGCACCATTCTTCTCGCCGCCGCCGCGGCATCGATATTGCTCAGTGCCTGCGATCGCAGCGAAGAAGAGGCCGCGCTCGCGGCGCGGCCGGTGCGCGTCGCGTTGGTCGAGCCGGGCAACCTCGGCGATTCCATCG
>NZ_JBFUKD010000073.1:0-9469 GCF_056401005.1 Microvirga sp. P4_G7
AAGACGCCATTCGGGCTCCACCCGTGTTCGTCGTCGCCCAGAAGTGTGCGGTTGGGATCCGCCGACAGGGTCGTCTTGCCGGTGCCTGAGAGGCCGAAGAAGACCGCGACGTCGTTCGTATTGCCGACATTGGCCGAACAATGCATCGGCATGACGCTGACCTGCGGCAGCAGGAAGTTGAGATAGGTGAAGACCGATTTCTTCATCTCGCCGGCGTAGGACGTTCCGCCGATGAGCACGATCCGGCGCGTGAAATCGCACGCGATCACGGTTTCGGACCGGCAGCCGTGACGGGCCGGATCGGCCTTGAAGCTCGGTAGGTCGACGATCGTCATATCGGGCACATACGACCCAAGTTCGCCGCGATCCGGGCGGATCAGGAGATTGCGGATGAACAGGGAGTGCCATGCCAGTTCTGTGAAGACCCGCGCCTTGACGCGATAGGACGGATCCGCGCCGCCATAGAGATCCTGCGCGAACAGCTCCTTGCCCTCGGCATGAGCAATGAAATCCTGCAACAGGGTGTCAAATTGCGCCGGCGTGATCGCGCCGTTGTTGTCCCACCACACGGTCTCTTCAGTGGTCTCGTCGCGCACGACGAATTTGTCCTTGGGCGAGCGGCCCGTATGGATACCGGTGTCCGCCAAGATCGCGCCACCGCTGACGAGGCTGGTCTCGTTCCGCCGCAGCGATTCCTCATAGAGCGCGGGCGCCTCGAGGTTCCAGGAGACCTGTGCGAGGTTCGAAAAACCGAACGCTTCCGATCCGTGCTTGGTATTGTACACGCCGATAGTCTTCACGAAAAACCTCCCTGTGACGCCCGTTCCGTCGGCTTTTTGTCGCCGCGGCGGACTTATTCGTCAGCGAAAGCCGTCATTTCTGGGGCCATCTTACGATACGCGGCGCTGTTTAAGTCATGGAAACAAGGCGTACAACCGTCGCGTTTCATTTCATTCTATTTTGCCGTGCGATCGCCCTGCAATCCCCGCGCCTGCCGGGCGAGGTCCACCAGAACCCGTCGCAGCGACCCCGCATCCGTCACCCGTTCCGGGAACGCGACGCGGGCGGTCTGGTCGTTGAGGATGAGGTCGATTCCCTCGGGATCGACCCCGCTCGTGAGCCACGCCCCGGGCGCCGCGCCGGCAAGGCGCGTCGCGTAGAGTTCGAGCGCCTCGCGATGGTCCTCGTTCATATGGGCGACAGCGCCGGCCTCTGCCGCGACCAGGGCATCGGCGTCTGAAAGGTCCGTCCGCAGATCCTCTGCGCTCAGGCTCGCCGCACGCGCAAAGCCGCCGTTGATGTGCCCCCCGAGGATCGCGATGCGCCAGAACGAGAAATCCGGGAAATCGACGTAGAGCTTGGCCTTGGGGTTGCGGGCGAGGAACCGGCCCCGGATTCGCGGTTCCTCGGTCCGCTCGGCCCTGCCGAGCACCGTCAGCCGGGGATGGGCGAGCGGATCACCTCGACCGGTCTGGGCAAAAAGAAGCGACACCCTCTGGTCCCGTTCGAGATTGGCCGTGTGGCTCGACAGCCGCGATGTGAGGATCAGGGGCGACCCATCGAGATCGGTGGCGACCGTGACAAGCGTGGTGAAGGGAAAACCATCCGCGTCGAGCGTCCCCAAAGCGGCCGGGCGAATGCTGCGGAGCAGGTCTCGCCCCAGGCTGACGCCGTCAAACGCGTTTTCGGGACGTTTCGCCTCATCCATCGTTCATCTCCGGTTCGAACTCTAGCTCTATAATCCTAGAAACCTGTTCACCACTGGCCATTTCGCCATGTGGACCTTACTTATGCCACGAGAAGGGCACAGTTCGACGCTCATTGAGCGTGATCGCCAGACGTGGAAATCAATCGGCCTGATCACACCCTATCGTGTTGAAAGTGTGCATGATCTTGCGACCGAACCGTTTCCACTTCAGCCGATCATGCCCTAACGTCTTTCGGCCCGCGTTAACAAGGATGAGTTCATGCCGACGATTGCTCTCGTCGATGACGATCGCAACATTCTGACGTCCGTCTCCATTGCCCTCGAAGCCGAGGGCTACCGGATTCAGACCTATACCGACGGCGCCTCGGCGCTCGACGGGCTCAAGCACGCCCCACCCGATCTTGCGATCTTCGACATCAAGATGCCGCGCATGGATGGGATGGAGTTGCTGCGCCGGCTCCGTCAGAAGTCCGACCTGCCGGTGATCTTCCTCACCTCGAAGGATGAGGAAATCGACGAATTGTTCGGCCTCAAGATGGGCGCCGACGATTTCATCCGGAAGCCGTTTTCGCAGCGCCTGCTGGTCGAGCGCGTCAAGGCTGTGCTCCGTCGCTTTGCCCCCAAGGACCAGACCGCGCCGCGGGAGGCCGATTCGAAGGCCCTCGAGCGGGGTCAGCTGGCGATGGATCCCGAGCGCCATGCCTGCACGTGGAAAGGCGAGCCCGTCACCCTCACGGTCACGGAGTTCCTGATCCTGCAGGCCTTGGCGACGAGGCCCGGCGTCGTGAAGAGCCGCAATGCGTTGATGGACGCCGCCTACGACGACCAAGTCTATGTGGACGACCGCACGATCGACAGCCACATCAAGCGGTTGCGCAAGAAGTTCAAGGCTGTCGACGATAATTTCGAGATGATCGAAACGCTCTACGGCGTCGGCTATCGCTTCAAGGAAAGCTGACGCCGCATTCGCCGTGCATGGTTTCTCCGTGCATGGTTTATCCGTGCATGCATGATGGGCCGGACGCGCGCAGCGTTCGGCGATAAGATCGTGCGGGAGCAATGTTTGGGACCGCGGGCGGGCGTGTCATCGATGTCGATCACGCCCCGTAGCGGCAAGAAAGCCGAATGCAAGAAGGCCGAATGAAGGTCGACACCATCAACGTCGAGACCGGGAACGAGGACGACGCAACCGCTCCCCAGAGCGGTCTTGCTCGTTTGAAGGGGTTTGGCCGCTTGCTGACTCGGCGCACGTCGTCGAGCCTCACGCGCCGCATCGTCTTCCTGAACCTCGGCGGCCTGGTGGCGCTTCTCGTCGGATTTCTCTACCTCAATCAATTTCGCGAGGGCTTGATCGAGGCCCGGGTCCAGAGCCTGCTGACGCAGGGCGAGATCATCGCCGGCGCCATCGCCAGTTCGGCGACGGTCGATACGGACACCATCACCATCGATCCCGACAAGCTGCTCCAGATGCAGGCGGGGCAGACGGAAAAATTCGGCGAGGAGAACCTCTCACCGCTGGAATTCTCCATCAATCCGGAGCGGGTTGCACCATTGTTGCGCCGCCTCGTCACGCCGACGGGAACGCGCGCCCGCATTTACGATCGCGAGGGTGCGTTGCTGCTCGATTCGCGGGCGCTCTACTCACGCGGGGATATCCTGCGGCTCGACCTGCCCCCCGTCACCGAMGAGGACACCAACGTCTTCGAGCGTGCCTGGAACAGCGTCCGCACCTTCTTCCGGCGCAAGCGGCGCGCAGGTCCCGAGGAAATCGGTCCGGTCAACGGAAAGTCGCTGCCGGAAGTGCAGCAGGCCTTCCAAGGCAAGCAATCCGACGAAGTCCGCACCAACGCGCGCGGTGAAACCATCGTGTCCGTCGCCGTCCCGATCCAGCGTTTCCGCAGCATTCAGGGCGTGCTCCTGCTCTCGACACAGGGCAACGACATCGATTCCATCATCGCGTCGGAACGCATGGCGCTGCTTCAGGTTTTCATCATCGCAGCCGTCGTGATGATCGTGTTGTCGCTGCTCCTCGCCGGCGCCATCGCCGGCCCGGTACGGCGTCTTGCAGAGGCCGCCGAACGGGTGCGTTGGGGATCCAAGACGCGGCAGGAAATTCCCGATTTCACCAACCGCTCGGACGAGATCGGACACCTCTCCGGCGCCATCCGCGCCATGACACATGCGCTCTACAACCGCATCGATGCGATCGAGAGCTTCGCCGCCGACGTGGCGCACGAATTGAAAAACCCGCTGACCTCGTTGCGCAGCGCCGTCGAGACCCTGCCGCTCGCCCGCAACGACGACTCGCGTCAGCGCCTGATGTCGATCATCCAACACGACGTGAAGCGTCTCGATCGGCTCATCAGCGACATCTCCGACGCTTCGCGCCTCGATGCCGAACTGGCGCGGGCGGACGCGGAACCGGTCGACATGGCGCGTCTTCTCGAAGCCGTGGTGTCGGTCTCCAACGAGCGCCGGCGCGAACACGACGCCCTGATCCGTCTCACCATCGACAGGCATGCCTGGGGACGGGATGCTTTCCTCGTGCTGGGCCACGACAGCCGCCTCGGCCAGGTGTTCAACAACCTGTTCGACAACGCGAGGTCCTTCTCCCCTCCCGACACCAATGTCGAGGTCACCCTGCGGCGCCGGAAATCGGAGGTCGAAGTCATCGTCGAGGATAGCGGCCCAGGTATCGAGCCGCATGCGCTCGACCGGATTTTCGAACGCTTCTACACCGACAGGCCGGAACACGGCTTTGGCCAGAACTCCGGCCTCGGCCTGTCGATCTCGCGCCAGATCGTCGAGGCCTATCGCGGCAAGATCCGAGCCGAGAACCGCCTGGGACCTCCGGACGAGGACGGCGAACCGACGCGCCTCGGCGCCCGTTTCGTGATCCGTCTGCCCGCCGGCCTGTCCCATGGCTAGCGGCGAAACGCTCTACGCCGGTTGCGTCCTCGTGAACGAGGCGGGCATTCTCATTCGCGGCGACACCACGACCGGAAAGTCGACGCTCGCCCGCGAACTCATCTTTAATGCAAACGTCGCTTGCAGGTTTGCGCGCCTCATCAGCGACGACCGCACACGTATCGAGGCCGTCCACAACCGCCTTGTCGCACGCCCTGTCGCACCCATTGCCGGCAAGATCGAAGTGCGTGGCCTGGGGATTCTGCCCGTCCCCTTCGAACCCGGAGCGGTCATCCGTCTGGTGATAGACCTGTATCTCGATGATCCGCCCCGTTACCCCGAAATCGAGGAGGCGACGACGGCAATCTGCGGCGTCTTGGTCCCCCGGCTTGCAACCAAGCGGGGAACACCCTTATTTGATGTTGTGATGAGCCGCCTGAGCGGTGTTGCGACGATGTCGTGACACTGTGATGAAGAATTCGTCTCATTGCTCTTGCGCTCGGCGTTGCAATGCACAAAATAGCGGCTCCGCTCTCAGGAGCGAACGGATCTGAAATATTATGATTGGTATGGTGCTCGTCACCCACGGGCAGCTCGCGACCGAGTTCAAAGCGGCGCTGGAGCATGTGGTGGGACAGCAAGAGCAGCTCGAAACGATCACGATCGGCCCAGATGACGACATGGAGACACGGCGCAAGGACATCATGGCCGCCGTGTGTCGCGTCAATTCGGGTCAGGGCGTGGTCGTTTTGACGGACATGTTCGGCGGAACCCCCTCGAATCTCGCTTTGTCGTGCATGAACGGCTCGTCGGTCGAAGTGGTCGCCGGCATCAATCTGCCGATGCTGATCAAACTGGCGAGCGTTCGCGACGAGGAATCCTTGAGCGACGCGGTCGCCCATGCCCAGGAGGCGGGGCGCAAGTACATCAACGTCGCCTCGCGCGTTCTGTCCGGAAAATAAGCGTTTCATGGCCGATTCCCTGAACCAGGATTGTCCGCCCGCGCCTGTTCCCGACGGCGCCTTGGTGCGCGAACTTCCCATCATCAATCGTCGCGGCCTCCACGCGCGGGCTTCGGCAAAGTTCGTCCAGATGGTGGAGCGCTACCAATCCGACGTCACGGTCACCCGCTGTGGAGAAACCGTAGGGGGCCGCTCGATCATGGGCCTCCTGACCCTTGCGGCCGCCCAGGGGACTTCGATCACCGTCACGGCGAAAGGCGAGGACGCGGTCGCCTGCCTCCAGGCCCTCGGCGATCTCCTCGCCAACCGCTTCGGCGAAGACGAGTGAGATCGGACATATAAAGACATCTTTATATCTTGATTGCCTCTTCCGCGACTCTCTGTTAGAGACGGCCCCAAGCCACCGATCAGCCAGCAACGATCACAGAGAGACATCGCATGAGCCAGGCCGCTTTGAAGAGCGCGAACGACGCGAACGATTACATCGTCAAGGACATTTCCCTCGCCGATTTCGGCCGCAAGGAAATCTCCATCGCTGAAACCGAGATGCCCGGCCTGATGGCCGTGCGCGAAGAATACGGCCCGAAGCAGCCGCTCAAGGGCGCCCGCATCGCCGGCTCCCTCCACATGACGATCCAGACCGCGGTCCTGATCGAGACGCTGAAGCATCTCGGCGCCGACATTCGCTGGGTCTCGTGCAACATCTATTCGACGCAGGATCACGCTGCCGCGGCCATCGCCGCCGCCGGCATTCCTGTTTTCGCCTATAAGGGCGAATCCCTCACCGAGTATTGGGACTACACCGCCAAGCTGTTCGACTGGCATGGCGGCGGCGTGCCGAACATGATCCTCGACGACGGCGGCGACGCCACCATGCTCGTCCACCTCGGTCTGCGCGCTGAGCAGGGCGACGTGGCGTTCCTCGAGACGCCCGGCGCGGAAGAGGAAGAAGTTCTCTTCGCCCTCATCAAGCGCCTCCTGAAGGAAAAGCCGAAGGGCTGGTTCGCGGAAGTTGCCAAGGCGATCAAGGGCGTCTCGGAAGAGACCACGACGGGCGTCCACCGCCTCTACATCATGGCCAAGGAAGGCAAGCTTCTCTTCCCGGCGATCAACGTCAACGACTCGGTCACCAAGTCGAAATTCGACAACCTGTACGGTTGCCGTGAATCGCTCGTCGACGGCATTCGCCGCGGCACGGACGTGATGATGGCCGGCAAGGTCGCCATGGTCGCCGGCTTCGGCGACGTCGGCAAGGGCTCGGCCGCTTCCCTGCGCCAGGCCGGCTGCCGCGTGCTGGTGTCGGAAGTCGACCCGATCTGCGCGCTCCAGGCCGCCATGGAAGGCTATGAAGTCACGACGATGGAAGACGCCGCTCCACGCGCCGACATCTTCGTCACCGCGACCGGCAACAAGGACGTCATCACCCTCGATCACATGCGGGCGATGAAGGATCGGGCGATCGTCTGCAACATCGGCCACTTCGACAACGAGATTCAGGTCGCCGGCCTGAAGAACCTCAAGTGGAACAACATCAAGCCGCAGGTCGACGAAATCACCTTCGCCGACGGCCACCGCATCATCCTTCTCTCGGAAGGCCGCCTCGTGAACCTCGGCAACGCCATGGGTCACCCGTCCTTCGTCATGTCGGCCTCGTTCACCAACCAGACCTTGGCTCAGATCGAGCTCTGGACGAACGTGGGCAAGTACGAGCGCAAGGTCTACACCCTGCCCAAGCACCTCGACGAGAAGGTGGCGTCCCTGCACCTCGAAAAGATCGGCGTGAAGCTCACCAAGCTGCGCCCCGATCAGGCGTCCTATATCGGCGTGAAGGACACCGGTCCGTTCAAGCCGGATCACTATCGCTACTGAGCGATCGAGCGATCGTTTCTTCGAAAAGCCCGGCATCGCGCCGGGCTTTTTGCGTTTCAGGGTTGGGCCACGCCGCATGCGCTCGTTGGCATTCGCGCTTCGTGGAACGAGAGCCCGCCGGGCGGCGAGAGGACTTAATCCCCGTCCGCCAACAGGTTCTTCACACGTTGTCCCGCGTCGCTTTAAACGGACGTTAACCCTCTTCCTGGCGGAGTCGACGCTGGTCTATGGTGAAGGTGATTCGTGCGGTTGCGTCGGGTTGAGGCAATGCACCGGACCTTCCGTTCATGCATGGCCGATGGGAGCCGACGCAGCGCTTGCGTCTGGACGCGAGCCTTTTTTTGCGCCCGATGGCGTGATGGTTTTGAGGAGGACGGCGCGGCATGGCCGGGCAGAGAGAGTGGCGCGACACGCAAGACGACCCCGCTTGCCGGAACAGGCCTGTTCGCGGCCGACGCGGCACCATGGCTTTGTCCTCGGCTCTCCTCGCCGGCACGGCGACGCCCGCGCTCGCGGCCCCGATCACCTTGCCCGTGATGGACACCATCAACGAATTCCTGAACAGCCTGCTTTCCCTTGATCCGCAGAATGCGGCCTCGTTCGCGCTGTTCATGGGGCTCGTCGCGATCGCGACGACAAGCTCGATCATGCTGATGCGCGAGCGTCGGCGCTTCACGCGGCGAACGCAACGGTTGCGGGCGGATCTCGACGCCCTGCAAAGCGCCGAGGACCGCGCCACTCTGCTCATGTCCGTCGATCGGCAGATTCTCGTGAGCTGGACGGGTCGGGATAGCGAGCCGCGTTTCGAAGGCGACCCGTCGATCGCCGGAGACGGCTCCTCGACCAAGCGCGTGCTGGCCTTCGGCCATTGGCTCAAGCCCGCCGACGCAGCCGCAGTCGAGCGCGCGCTCGACCAACTGAAAGATCGCGGCGAGAATTTTCGCGTTACCGCGCGCACGTTGTCGAACACGTTTGTCGAAGCCGAAGGACGCACGTTCGGTGCGAGTGCGATCCTGCGTCTGCGCGATGTCACCAACGACCGCTCCGAAGTGTTGCGGGCGCATGCCGATCTTCTCTCGGCCAAAACCGATCTGCGCGCRATGACGACGCTGATCGATTCGATCGTTCACCCTCTCTGGATACGCGACGAAACCGGCGGACTCGTGTGGGCCAACCAGGCTTATCTGCGCGCCGTCGAAGCGGCGAGCGTCGAGGACGCGACGGGCCGCTCACTCGAACTCCTGGGCGAGAGCGCGCGGACGGAAGCAAAGCGCCAGCGCGCGGCCGGCCAATCGTTCCACGAGCGCGTGAAAGCGGTCGTCGGCGGACGACGATCCGTGCTCGACGTCATCGAATATCCCACCGGCGGCGGCAGCGCCGGCATCGCGGTCGACGTTTCCGAACTCGATTCGGTGCGCACCGATCTGCAGCGGCAGATGGATGCGCATGTGCGCACGCTCGATCAATTGCCCACCGCGGTCGCCATTTTCGACGGGTCGCAACATCTGGTTTTCTCAAACGAGGCCTATCAGAGCTTGTGGGGACTCGATCCGAAATTTCTGGCATCCCGTCCGACCGACGGCGAGGTGCTCGATCGCCTTCACTCCGCTCGCAAATTACCCGAGCAGGCCGATTTTCGCGCTTGGAAGACGGATATCCAGCGCAGCTATCAGAGCGTGGAATCGCGCGAGATCTGGTGGCACCTGCCGGATCGCCGGTCGCTGCGCGTCGTCATCAATCCCAATCCGCAAGGCGGCGTGACGTATCTCTTCGACGATGTCTCCGAACGCATCGAACTCGAATCGCAGGTCAATGCGCTGACGAGCGTGCAGAGCGAAACGCTCGACACGTTGAAGGAAGGCGTCGCGGTGTTCGGTACCGACGGGCGGCTCAAATTGCGCAACCGCGCCTTCGCCGAATTGTGGCATCTCGGGCCGGAAACGCTGGCGGACCATCCGCATATCGACAAGATCATCCGCGCGTGCCGTCTTCTCGCTCCGCAAGAAGAGCCATGGATCGACAT
>NZ_JBFUKD010000074.1:0-9429 GCF_056401005.1 Microvirga sp. P4_G7
GATCAAGGTCGCGGCGCGCGTTGAGCCTCAGCCGGTGAAGCCGGTCGTCCAATCGCAGCCTGCCGCAATCGCTCCGCAACCCGAAGCAAAGGCCCCAGTCGCAGAGCCGACGCAGACGGCCAGCGTCGCCAGCGGTGGCGATTTCCGGTGGCCGGCGCGCGGCCGGGTCATCGCCGGTTTCGGCGCCAACGGCGGCAATGAAGGCATCAACATCGCTGTTCCGGAAGGAACGCCTGTGAAGGCCGCCGAGGCCGGCACTGTGACCTATGCCGGCAGCGAAGTGAAAGGCTACGGCAATCTGGTGCTGATCCGTCACGAGAACGGCTTCGTCTCCGCCTACGCCCATAACGGCTCGCTCAGCGTCAAGCGTGGCGAGGCGGTCAAGCGCGGTCAGGTTATCGCGACGTCGGGCCAGACCGGCAACGTGACGTCGCCCCAGCTCCACTTCGAGATCCGCAAGGGCGCCAGCCCGGTGGACCCGATCCCGCATCTCGGCGGCTAAGAATTTTTGGATCGATCAGGCTTCGAGACCCGAATTCTGATCAAGAGAGGGGACGGTGGGCTCAGCCACCGTCCCTTTTTTGTTGGCACAGCCTCATCGCTGAGAAGCGACGTCGTTGCATCTCGAAGGATGAGGCGTCCGCGTTGACTAGATCACCTGACCGAGCCGGCCGGCGAGCTCCTGGATGAATTGCCAGGCGGTGCGGCCCGACCGCGCGCCGCGGGTCGTTGCCCATTCCAGGGCCTCGGCGCGGATCATGTCCCGGTCACCCTTGAGGCCGAGATGGTCGACATAGGCGAACACCATCTCGAGATATTCGTCCTGGCTGCATTTGTGGAAACCGAGCCAGAGGCCGAAGCGGTCTGATAGGGACACCTTTTCTTCGACGGCCTCGCCAGGGTTGATGGCGGTGGACCGTTCGTTTTCCATCATGTCCCGGGGAAGAAGATGGCGGCGGTTCGACGTGGCGTAGAAGATCACATTCTCCGGCCTCCCTTCGATGCCGCCTTCGAGTACGGCCTTCAGGGACTTGTAGGACGTGTCGTCGGCGTCGAAGGAAAGGTCGTCGCAGAAGACGATGAATCGGTGCGCATCCGCCCTGACGAGGCTCATCAGTTCCGGCAGGGTTTCGATGTCCTCCCGGTGGATCTCGATCAGTTTCAGCGGCCGGTGGTCCTTGGCCCTCGTCTGATTGATCTCTGCGTGAACCGCCTTCACAAGCGAGGATTTTCCCATACCGCGGGCGCCCCACAAGAGAGCGTTGTTGGCCGGAAGGCCGTTGGCGAAGCGCCTCGTATTGTCGGCGAGCGTATCGCGGACCCTATCGATGCCGCGCAGAAGGTTCATCTCGACTCGGTTGACCTTCGGAACGGGGGTCAGTCGGCGGGACGAGGCCTGCCAGACGAATGCGTCCGCGGCCGTAAAGTCCTGGTGCGTCAAACCGGCGGGAGCCGAGCGTTCCAGGGCCTGGGCGATCCGACGAAGTAGATCCAGCGCCTCGGGCGCGGCGAGGGGGGACGCGGAATCGGATGGGATCTTTGACATCGGGCTCTCGCAATGAAGGTCGGGGCTGCTTATCTGCTAAGCTCGACAGCGTCTATTCCTTCGTCATCATGAAATACCGCGGGCTTCATTGATTTCGCGGGTTCGATAGGTATAGTCCGCGCCGCACAATCATTATCCGGCGCGGGCGGGTCCACAAACGGGCCCGCTCCGTGCCTTTGTCCTATGGAGAGCCTCTTGTTGATCACGCCCGCTTTCGCCCAGGGGGCCTCCACCGGAGGCAGCACGGACATCATCCTGCAGCTCGTCCCGTTCATCCTGATCTTCGTGATCATGTGGTTCCTGATCATCCGCCCGCAGCAGCGCAAGGTTCGCGAGCATCAGGAGATGATCAAGAACGTTCGCCGGGGCGACACCGTCGTGACCTCGGGCGGCATCATCGGCAAGGTCGTCAAGGTGCTCGACGATTCCCCGGATATCGAGGTGGAAATCGCCGAAGGCGTCCGCGTCAAGGTCGCGCGTTCCATGGTTTCCGAAGTCCGCGCCAAGGGCGAGCCGGTCAAGGCGTAAGCCGCCTTGAGACCCGCAAGATAGGTTAAGCTGACGATGCTGCGTTTCTCGACGTCGAAAGTTGTCGCCACGATGGCGATCATCGTGATCGGTCTTCTTCTCGCCGTTCCGAGCATGATGGGACACGACCAGCGCGTCGCTTTCCAACAATCCCTGCCGAGCTGGGTGCCGTCCTGGATCGTGCCCACGCGCGCTATCGTGCTCGGCCTCGATCTGCAGGGCGGCTCGCACGTGTTGCTCGAAGTGGACGTGCAGGATCTGGTGCGCACCCAGACGACGCAGCTCCGCGACGATGTCCGCCGCGTGCTTCGCGAGACGCGGGTGTCGCCTCAGGGCGGCATTCAGCTCACCCAGCGCGGCGTACAGATCCGCGTCGCCGACGCTGCCGAGCGCGAACGCTTGCTGCCGAAACTCCGCGAGCTGTCGCAGCCCCTCGGCAATACGATCCTCGGTCAATCCGGAACGCGTGACCTCACCGTCACGGACAATCCGGATGGATTGATCGCGTTGACCTATACGGATGCGGGCGTGAACGAAAAAGTCCGCCGCGCGGTCGATCAGGCGATCGAAGTTCTGCGTCGCCGCGTCGACGCGCTCGGCACCACCGAGCCGAACATCCAGCGTCAGGGTGCCGACCGTATTCTCGTACAGGTTCCCGGTCTGCAAGATCCGCAACGCCTGAAGGATATTCTCGGCAAGACGGCGAAACTCGAATTCCGCCTACTCGGGCAACAGGCTTCTGCGGATACCGATCTACTGCCTTCGCGCGATTCGGGCGGGCAAAGGGTGCCTGTGGAACGTCGCATCATTGTTGAAGGTGGCGACCTCGTCGACGCTCAGCCTTCGTTCGATTCGCGGACCAACGAGCCGATCGTGAATTTCCGCTTCAACATCCGCGGCGCGCAGCGCTTTGCGCAGGCGACCACGGAGAACGTCGGACGCCCGTTGGCGATCGTCCTCGACAACGAGGTCATTTCCGCACCGGTCATTCAGACACCGATCACAGGTGGCGCCGGACAGATCTCCGGCCGCTTCACGGTGCAACAGGCGAACGATCTTTCCGTTCTGCTGCGCGCCGGTGCTTTGCCGGCGAAGCTGACGATCGTCGAAGAGCGCACCGTCGGCCCCGGCCTCGGCCAGGATTCGATTCAAGCCGGTAAGATGGCGACGTATGTCGCAGCCGTGCTCGTCGTGATCTTCATGTTCGCGACCTACGGATTGTTCGGCCTTTTCGCCAACATCGCGTTGCTCGTGCACGTCGGTTTGATCTTCGGTCTCATGTCGGTGTTGGAAGCGACCCTGACACTGCCGGGTATCGCCGGCATCGTTCTGACCATCGGAACGGCGGTGGATTCCAACGTGCTCATCTACGAACGCATCCGCGAGGAATTCCACGCCGGACGCTCGATGGTCTCCGCTATTCAGGCCGGGTTCGACCGCGCCTTCGCAACGATCATCGATTCCAACAGCACGATGGCCATTGCCGCCCTTATCTTGTTCTTCCTAGGGTCGGGACCCGTTCGCGGCTTCGCGGTCGTGTTCATCCTCGGCATTCTCACCACTGTGATCACGGCGGTGACGCTGACGCGTATGATGATTTCGCTCTGGTATCATTGGACGCGGCCGAAAGCCCTGCCGTTCTAAGCGTTTTCCCGGCGCCGCCACCGCGCCGGGTGTCTGAGATTTAACATTGTCGCATTGTCCGAAAGCGAAATGTCCGCTGGATTTCGGAGAATGTTCTGAGGAGAGCTGCAGTGCGCCTTGTACGCCTATGGCCTGAGCATGCCCATTTCGACTTCATGCGCTTCCGGCGCTGGTCGTTTCCTTTTTCCGCGATCCTGTCCATGGCGACGGTGGTCCTGTTCCTGACCGTCGGCCTCAATTTCGGCATCGACTTCAAGGGCGGCACGCTGATGGAGTTGCAGGCGAAGTCGGGCCATGCCGATGTCGCCAAAGTCCGCGAAACGTCCGACACGTTCGGTTTCGGTGAGGTCGAGGTTCAGGAGTTCGGCAATGCCGGCGGAATCTCCCTCCGCTTCCCCATTCAATCCGGTGGCGAAGCAGCGCAGAGCGCCGTCGTTCAGAAGGCGCGCGACACGTTCGGTGCGGAATACGACTTCCAGCGCGTCGAGACGGTGGGGCCGCGCGTCTCGGGCGAGTTGGTGCAATCGGGTACCATCGGCGTCATCCTCGCGGTCATCGCGGTCCTGTTCTATCTCTGGTTCCGGTTCGAGCGCGAATTGGCGGTCGGTGCCATTATCGGCACTCTTCACGATATCGTCCTGACGATCGGATTCTTCGTAATCACGCGTCACGAATTCAACATGACGTCGATCGCGGCGATTCTGACCATCGTCGGTTATTCGTTGAACGAGACCGTCGTCGTGTTCGACCGGACACGTGAATTGCTGCGGCGTTACAAGACCATGCCGACGACTGAGCTGCTCAACCTCTCGATCAACACGACGATGTCGCGAACGGTGATGACGGCAACGACCGCATTCCTTTCGCTCGTCGCCTTGGTGATCTTCGGTGGCCGAGCAATCGAGGGCTTCGCGCAAGTGATGCTTTGCGGCGTCGTGATCTGTACCTACTCGGCGATTTTCATCTCGTCGCCCATGCTGATCTATCTCGGCCTGCGCAGCTCGGAGACAGCCAAGGCCGCAGAGGGCAAGATCGTCCCGGCGGAGTAGAACAATGGGTGGCGGCGCGCTTTACGACGGTTTCGTTCCCGGTCGCCATCTCATCGACGCCTACGGCAATGGCGGCTTTCGCTTTGCGGAGATGTCGCATCGCGGCTCGATTCTCGCCCTGCCGTCTGGGGTCGTCGCATGGCCGGTGACCACGATCGCCGACGTGACGCTGGAAACGCTCGCACCAGTATTTGCCGAGGGATCCGAACTCGAACTCCTCCTCCTTGGCACGGGGCGCGACGTCGCCGCTATTCCCGATGCATTGCGTTGGCGCTTTCGCGATGCGCGCATCGGGCTCGACGTCATGCAGACGGGTGCCGCCGCACGTACCTACAACATCCTCGTCGGCGAGAACCGCAAGGTCGGCGCGGCGTTGATCGCAGTGCCTTGAACGATGCCTCCAGACAATCCCGATTTCGACTACGGACATTGTGAATCGCTTCTGCGGGAAGGCGATCCGGATCGCTATTGGGCGACGCTGTTCGCGCCCGCGGATAAGCGACGCTACCTTTTTGCGCTCTACGCCTTCAGCTTCGAAATCGCTCGCATCCGCGACTCTGTGAGCGAGGCGCTCGTGGGCGAAATGCGTCTGCAATGGTGGCGGGATGCCTTGCAGGGCGAAGMGCGCGGAGARGTGCGGGCCAACCCCGTCGCCGCGGCTCTCGACGATACGATCGTGACGTTCCGTCTCCCGCGTCAATCGCTAGTCGATCTGATCGATGCGCGAATTTTCGATCTCTACGACGATCCGATGCCGAGCTTGAACGATCTCGAAGGCTATTGCGGCGAGACGTCGTCGAGCCTTTTCCGGTTGGCGAGCATCATCTTGTCCGGCGGCTCGGATCCGGGCCAGGCCGATGCGGCGGGGCACGCTGGCGTCGCCTATGCGATCACGGGTTTGCTGCGCGCCTTCCCCTGGCACTCAAGACGGCAACAGGTTTATGTGCCGGCTGACATATTGGAGCGTCACGGCGTCGTGCGTGACGACATCGTGACGGGGCGCGGTGGGCCGGGACTCGATCAATCTCTCGCCGATCTCCGCGCCATCGCGCGACGGCATCTCGCGCAAGTCCGCACCCTACGTCCGACAATTCCAGGACACGCGCACCCGGCGTTTCGTCAACTCGCTCTCGTCGAGCCTTACCTGAGCGCGATGGAACGCCCGGGCTATGACCCGTTTCATGCGGCAATCGCGCTGCCGTCCTGGCGAAAGATATGGTTGCTCTGGCGCGGGGCGTTTTGATCGCAGGCTATTCGGCCGCTTGAGACACCACGCTGCCGGAGATCCATTCGGCCAGATCGCGGCGGGCACGGTCGGTCAGGGCTTTCTTGCGCGCGATCGCCTTGGCTGGGCCACGCAGGCGCTTCCCGTCTTCTCCCTTCATCGCATGTTCGATCGGGGGGAAGAGGCCGAAATTGACGTTCATCGGCTGGAACGAACGCGGTCCCTCATCGATCGTCTCGATGTGTCCGCCGGTGATGTGGTTGACGAGAGCGCCAAGGGCCGTGGTCGGCGGCAAGGGCTCGACCACCCTGCCGAGACGCTCGGCAGCGGCGAAGCGTCCGGTCAGCAGGCCGATGGCCGCGCTTTCCACATAGCCTTCGCAGCCGGTGATCTGCCCGGCGAAGCGTAGCCGCGGCATGACCTTCATGCGCAGCGTCGGATCGAGAATCTTCGGCGAGTTGAGATAGGTGTTCCTGTGCAATCCGCCGAGGCGGGCAAATTCCGCGTTCTCAAGGCCGGGGATCATGCGGATCACGCGGCTCTGCTCGCCGTATTTCAGCTTGGTCTGAAAGCCGACCATGTTGAACAGGGTGCCGAGCGCGTTGTCCTGGCGAAGCTGGACGACGGCATAGGGCTTTTTGTCAGGCTGGTGGGGATTGGTGAGGCCGACAGGCTTCATCGGGCCRTGMCGCAGSGTTTCGCGGCCGCGYTCSGCCATSACTTCGATCGGCAGGCAGCCGTCGAAATAAGGCGTGTTCGCCTCCCACTCCTTGAAATCGGTCTTTTCGCCCGCGATCAGAGCATCGACGAAAGCTTCGTATTGCTCCTTGTCGAGGGGGCAGTTGATGTAGTCGGCGCCCGTGCCGCCGGGACCAGCCTTATCGTAGCGTGATTGGAACCAGGCTACGTCCATGTTGATCGATTCAGCGTAGGCGATCGGCGCGATGGCGTCGAAGAACGCGAGTTCCTTCTCCCCCGTCAGCGACAGAATCGCCTCGGCGAGCGCGGGAGACGTGAGCGGACCCGTGGCGACGATGACGGAGGACCAGCTCTCGGGGGGAAGCCCGGCGACTTCGCCCCGGTCGATGGTGACGAGCGGGTGCGCCTCCAGAGCATCAGTCACGGAAGCCGAAAAGCCATCCCTGTCCACGGCGAGGGCGCCGCCGGCGGGAACTTGGTGAGCGTCGCCCTTCGCCATGATGAGCGATCCGAGACTCCGCATCTCCTGGTGAAGAAGGCCGACGGCGTTGGTGTTGGGATCGTCGGAGCGGAAGGAATTGGAGCAGACGAGTTCGGCAAGCCCATCGGTCTTGTGGGCATCGGTGCCCCGGACCGGGCGCATTTCATGCAGTACGACGGGCACGCCGGCTTCGGCGATCTGCCAAGCAGCCTCGGAGCCGGCGAGGCCGCCACCAACAACGTGGATGGGTTCGAGATCGCTATGGGACATGAAACGGCGCCTTCGTTTTGAGAGGCCCCGAACGCGGTCCTGCCGAGGGGCCTCGATAGAGGCCTTCGATTAATCAGACAGGACGTCCGCGATCAATCGGCATTGATGAAGCAGGCCCCAAAAAAGAACGCCCGCCGACAAGGGCGGGCGAGGGCAATATTGCAGTGCGGCGAATTGTTACGCTGCAGCGTGCTCGCGAGCGATGCTCTCGATCTGGAAACGCGAGATGCCGAGGTCGTCGAGCTCACGGTCGCTGAGGAGCGACAGCTCGCGAACGGTTTCGCGGTAACGCAGGTAGGTACGGACTTTAGCGAGGATGTAAGATACGAACATTGGGGATCTCCTTGAGTTAGCCGGTCCTCACGACCGGCACCTTTGTTCTTGCTGTGTGCAATGCAGCATATAGGCGGGTGCGTTGCCGAAGAGGAGTGGTAATAATGTAGGTCAGTTATGCTTTAGTAGCATACCACCTTAAGGCCAAGTTAATGGACCCGGCGTGCAGCGCATGGGCATTAACCATCGACCGTTCGCTTGCAGACTAAGTGGCTGATATTAAATGGATTTTAGCGGTAATCGTCAAGGTTGGCGAGCGGTCTCCGCCCGTTTGGAGTGAGAGCGGACGCGATCTGCGCGAAAAGAACTGATGATCGCGATGCGGGACCACAGAAAGATGACGGTGCGCCGGCACACACGCCCATCGCTCGCCGAGGGTCGTCAGAATCACAAACGGATTCTCAGGCGAGAGGAGTCGCCCTCGCGCGGCGTCTGCTCGCTAATGCCGCGCGCCCATGCTGCGCATCGCGTCCCGGCACGCCTTTTCACACCGATGACATGCTTCGGCGCAGATTCGGCAATGGTCATGCTGGCTCGCATGGCGCTCGCATTCCTCGGCACAGACGCGGCACGCGGTGGCGCAGGCGTCTAGCATCCTGTTGAGCACGTCGTCGTTCATGCCCGTTCGACGGGTCGCGATCGTTCCTGTCGCGATGCAAATATCGGCGCAGTCGAGATCGAGCCTGATGCATTGGCGCAGGTCCGCGACCATGCTTTCGCCGAGGCACGCATCGGCGCACGACGTGCAGATCTGCGCGCAATCGTAGCATTCCTCGACACATCGGATCAGGAGGTCATTGCTCATCCGTTGGGCGTGGGGGTGTGTCCGGATCATCTCTTGGACGTGCATACCGACCTCCTTGATTTTGAATGGCCAGCCCGAGAGAGCAACCGAAGGAGGCATGCGATGGTTCCGCGTGCCCGTGGGGAGATCAATCCGCGTTGCCATTCTTCGTTTCGATGATCGCAATCTTCGTCTCGGCAAGGTCCGCCAGCAAGCTATGCGGTGTCTCTTCCCGCACGCGACGGACGGCTTTCTTGACTTCCATGAGCGTCGACCGGTCGATAAGCTTCCCAGCGACGCAATGGCTTGCGCGCGTGCGCATCATCGTAGGCTCTCCTTCAAGGTGATTGATGCCTCTGCGACGGCGCACCCGTGCAGGGGATATTCTCTCATCCTTTTGAAACCGCCCGTTTCCGGCGCGGATCGTGCCTCTGACCATGTTCAACCCCTGCGGTCCTTTCGCAGTGATGCTATCTAGGGTGAACATCCGTTAACCATCAGTGCTGCGCCGCACGCCGCGTGTTGCAGTGCGAAAAATGTCCTATGTCAGCGGTCTTGGGCGATCGCTTTGGCGCGGATTGAAGTTCCTCGTCATTACCTGCGAAGTAATCGCGCTGCCTCGCGGGCACCTCCATGATCCCTCCGCACAATCACGCAAGGACGCGATCATGGACCAAGCCCCCACTCAGCCGAACCCCGTCACTTTCGCCATTACGCTCGTCGTCAAACCCGATCACGTGGCCGAATTCGAAGCACTTCTCATGCCGGTGCTCGATCGCATGCGGCATGAGGCGACCTTCCTCAATGCGATCCTCCATCGGGATCCGCAGAATGAAGCGCGGTTCATGCTCTATGAAACCTGGGCCGATC